>CASDUM010000080.1 GCA_949283985.1 uncultured Mycoplasmataceae bacterium
CCAAGCCTGGTTGAAGGGATCGGTCTTGAAAACCGAAAGGTGGTGAAAGCTGCGCGGGGGTTCGAATCCCTCATCCTCCGCCATTTTTATCGCGGGATAGAGCAGTCGGTAGCTCGTCAGGCTCATAACCTGAAGGTCGTTGGTTCAAATCCAGCTCCCGCAACCAATTATGGTCCCGTGGTGTAGTGATTAACATGCCTCTCTGTCACAGAGGAGATCGCGGGTTTGACTCCCGTCGGGACCGCCATTATGGCTTCGTAGCTCAGTAGGTAGAGCAACGGACTGAAAATCCGTGTGTCGGCAGTTCAATTCTGCCCGAAGCCACCATTAAAAGAAAAAATATAAATTACTCTACAGATAAAGTAGAGTAATTTTATTATTAATAAGGAGCATAAAATGAAAATAGCCGTTGATGTTATGGGTTTTGAAAACCCTGTTTTTGAAGCTGTAAGTGCTTGTGAAAAGTTGGTTAAGAAATATTCTGAATTAGAAATAATTTTAGTAGGAGATGAATCGAAAATTCTAAAATCTTTAAAATCTAAAGAAAGAATTGAGATAATAGATACAAAAGTTTTTATTAATCAAAGTGATGAAGTATTCACCGCTATTAGAAAAAAAGACTCATCAATGTCACTTGCTATTGATCAAGTTGTAAATAAAAAAGCTGATGCTGTTGTTTCGGCTGGTTCAACAGCTTGTTATGTAGCATTGACATATTCAAAATTAGGATTAATTAAAAATATCTCTAAACCTGCTTTCACGCCACTAGTACCAACTGCAAAAGGAATTCCTTTAGTTTGATCTGATGTTGGTGCAAATAAAGTTTGTGATGAAAATGATTTAGTTTGTTTTGCTAAATTAGCTTCTGTAGCTTCTGAAGTTATTTTAGATATAAAGGAACCTAAAGTTGCATTATTGAATATCGGAACTGAAGAATACAAAGGATTAGATTTTATAGTTGAAGCAAATAAGATTCTAAAAAATGAAAAGAAAATTAATTATATTGGTTATTTAGAATCAAGAGAAATTCTTTTTGGAAGAACAAATGTACTAGTGTCTGATGGTTTTACTGGAAATATAGCTTTAAAAGCGCTTGAAGGTACATTCAAAGCTGTTGCTAACCAAATGAAGAGAGATTTCAAAAAACCTTCAGGCTGATTAGGTGCATTATTTTCTTTAAATGTAGTAAGAAAATTAAAGAAGACATTTGATTATAAAAATAATGCTGGCGCAATTGTTTTAGGATTAAATGGTTTAGCCGTTAAAACACATGGTTCAGCTGATGAACAACAATTTATTTCTACAATTGAGCTAACGATTAAATGTATAAAAGATGATTTAATGGGAAAAATTAAAAAGATTAAATTCTAATGAAAGATATTAACGAATTATTAAGAAGATGTGGAATATCTTCTAAGAAAAAACATTTATACATTGAAGCACTTACTCACGGTAGTTATGCAAATGAATCAGAAGATAATGTTAAAAATTATCAAAGATTAGAAATTTTAGGAGATGCAATTGTTCAAAAGTTAATTACTGAATATTTTTATAAAAAATATCCAGAATTTAGTGATGCTGATATAAGTAGTGTTAGAAAAAAACTTGTCCAATCATCTACAATGATTAAAGCATCTAATGAATTAGACTTAATTAGCTATGCACTTCTAGGAAAAGGTATTAACATTGAAAAAGATACTAAAAAAATTAGAGAAGATATATTTGAATCATTTATAGGTGCAATCTATTTAGATCAAGGTGAAAATAAATGTTTTCAAATATTAAATCGAACATTAATCAAATATTTTTTAAAAAATGAACTTAATGATGTTAATGATTATAAATCAACTCTTCAAGAGTTTTTTCAAACGAATGAAGGTTTTACTAAAAACAAAATTCAATATAAATTAATTTCAAATGATAACAATATTTTTATAGTTGAACTAGTCTTTAATGAAATTACATATGGAGTTGGTGAAGGAAAAACAAAAAAAGAAGCCGAACAAAATGCAGCTAAAAATGCATTATCAAAATGTAACAATAAATTATCATAATAAAATGTTGTTTTATTTAAATAAATTAGCACTTTAATGCTTAATGTGATAATATATAAAAATAAAAGGAATATTTATGAGTAGAGATTATTATGAAATATTAGGTGTTTCCAAAGATGCAAGCGAACAAGAAATAAAAAAAGCTTTTAGAAAAAAAGCTATGGAATATCACCCAGATAGAAATAAAGCTCCAGATGCCGAGGAAAAATTTAAAGAAGTAGCAAATGCATATGAAGTACTATCAGATCCTCAAAAAAGAAAAATGTATGACCAATATGGAGAAGCTGGTGTAAATGGTCAAGGTTTTGGTGGAACATCTTTTGATGGATTTTCATTTGAAGACATAATTAATCAATTTTTTGGAGATGGTGGTTTTTCTAGCATATTTGAAGGTTTTGAAGGGTTTGGTAGTTTTGGTGGTTTTGGAGGTCAAAGAAGAGGACAACAGGACAATATCATCCATATTCAACAAGATATCACTACAATTGAATCAATCACAGGCTGTTCTAAATCAATTGATATTAATTACAAAAAGAAATGTAATACATGTAATGGTACAGGTGCAAAAAATGTACCCAACTCTAAAAAAACATGTTCATCTTGTAATGGTAAAGGTAGAACAATAATCCAGCAAAGAACAATTTTAGGAACAATTCAAACCGAAACAATTTGTCAAAGATGTGATGGCTCTGGTGAGGAAATCATTAATAAATGTGACACATGTAATGGTAAAAAATTTATCAATTCAACCGAAAATATCAATATTGATATTCCAGCTGGAATTTCAACAGGTGAAACAATGGTTGTTGAAGGTCATGGAAATGAAACAAATAATTCAAGAGGATCATTGTATATTACATTTAATGTTCTTCCTTCAAATATTTTTGAAGTTAATAGAAATGAAGTTTATGTAAAAATATTAGTTGATCCAATTGCAGCAATAACTGGATGTAAGGTTGAAGTTCCAACTCCTTATGGAATTGAAAAAATAGAAATTCCTCAATATACTAAACCTTTTGATAAAATCATAATAAGAGATAAAGGAATAAATGGTAAAGGAAAACTATTAAGAACAAGAGGTGATTTAATAGGAATTGTTGAATATACAAAACCTAAAAAAATGACACATTCTGAAATAGAACAATTAAAGAAATTTATCTCGGTTAATAATTCTGAGTTAGATCATTATTTATTAAAAGCTAAAAGAGAAATCAATACAAAAAATTAAGGAGAAGACTTATGCCAGTTAAATCAAGAACAAATAATAATGAAAATAAAGATGTTAAAGATGCAATTAATAAAGGTAATGCTGTAAAGCAACCACCTCCAATTAATAATAATGTAAGAGTTGATAACAATCAAGAATACAAAAAATTAATTGAAGAAAAAGACAAGAAAATTAAAGAATTAACTGAACAAGTAAATTCATTAAACCAAAATTTTAAAGAAGAATTAGAAAAAAGAGCTAAATTAGCTCAAGAGCAATTAGATAAAAAAGTTGCAGAAATATCATCAAAATATGCTGCTGAAGCTGCTGAAAATAAAAAATATGCAATTAAAGATAATGCAGAAGAATTAATTGATATTATTAGTCAAATTAATAATGTTATTGCATCAAGTGAAAATGTTGATAATCCTGCTGTTAAAAATTATGTTGTAGGATTTAAACTATATATGAACATGTTTGATAATTTATTATTAAATATGGGAATTAAGGAAATTCCAATTAAAGTTGGTGATGCTTTTGATCATAACAAAATGGAAGCAATTGATACTGAAAAATCAAATGTTAAATCAAACCATGTATCAAAGATAGTTAAAAAAGGTTATACATTACATGACAGAGTAATTGTATATGCTCAAGTAATAGTTGGTAAATAGGAGTAAAATATGTCAGATAAAAAAACATTAGTTGCTATATCTATAAGCAGCGATTTAAACACAGATTCAAAAAAAGTTTTTGAAACATTTGAAAAAGAAGAAAAAATTTATTTTGCAATGCCTACAAATATGATTGAAGCTGATGTTCCTTTATATACATCAAGAATTCATAATTATTTTAAAGGTTTAAAAAAATCAATTAAAGTAGATGTTGACAGTTTTGCATCTTTTAAAAATGAGAATTTAAAAAGATGTTCTTTAGTTGTAAACTTGATTTGTGCAATGAAATTCTTTGAAAAAGATCCGTTCACGATGAAAACAAAAGATATTAATGAATATAATCATGAATTAGTATATAGTGATGAACATTCTGAATGTGTTAGAAAAGCATTAAATATTGCTGAATCTCAATTCTTTTGTAGAAGACTTCAAGATACACCGAGTGATATTATCAATCCTATAACTTTTGTTGAAAATGTTATAAAAGAATTTGAACAAGTTAAAGATAAAGTAACAATTAGAGTCATGGATAAAAAAGAATTAGAAGAAAAAGGAATGAATCTTATTCTTGCTGTTAACAAAGGAAGTGTTATTGAACCAAGATTTATGACTATAGAATATAGAAATTCTAGTTCTAATGAATTATATGCATATGTTGGAAAAGGTATAACATATGATTCTGGTGGAATGAGTTTAAAACCATCATCAGCAATGAGATGAATGAAATATGATATGTCAGGTGCAGCAATTGTTGCATCAACAGTTCTAGCTTTAGCTAAAAACAGTGTTCAAACAAATGTTGTAGCTGTTATTCCTTTAACAGAAAACATGTTAAGTCCAACAGCTGTAAGACCTGATGATATTGTTAAGTCATATTCAGGACTAACAGTTGAAATTGATAATACTGATGCTGAAGGAAGATTAATTCTTGCTGATGCATTAACTTATGCATCAAAAGATTTAAAAGCTACTAAAATTTTTGATGTAGCTACATTAACAGGGGCAATGGTTTTCTCGTTAGGAGATACATTCTCTGGATGTTGATCAACTTCTGATTTAGATTGAAAATTAGTAAACAAATCTGCAAATAGAGGTGGTGAATTTGTTTGAAGACTTCCTTTTCATGAAGACTTTTTGAAACCTTTAAAATCTGACTTAGCTGATTTTAAAAATTCATCAAATGATAGAAATGCAGGTTCTTCAAGAGCTGCATGTTTCCTAAAAGAGTTTACATTAGGGACTAATTATGTTCACTTTGATGTTGCAGCAACAGCTGATAAAAATGATAGAGGTCAAGGTGTATTAATCAAAACGTTATATAGAATAGCTCTAGATAGTTTCAATGAACATTAAAAGAATTTTATTGATAGTAATTTTTGTAATTTTAGATGTTGCAATAATTGTTGGCACTTCTATATTATTAACGATGATATAAAATTAATAAACACTTTATATGAAATATTCTTAAAAATAAAGGATATTTCATATTTTTTATTGTCAAAAACTAAAAAAAGTTCAAAAAAAGTACATAAAAAGTCTTGAATTTTTCCTAAATTTGTCCAAAATTCATAATTTTACATAAAAATTTCCTTTATTATAAGTGAGGGAA
>CASDUM010000081.1 GCA_949283985.1 uncultured Mycoplasmataceae bacterium
ATTTAGAAAAGTTCATTTTAGGACTTACAAAGGAAATGGAAATTGAATAAAGAAAGTGAATTACTACTAATTTCCAATCTAATTGATGTTTATGGGAATTTATTAACTGATAAGCAACTAATTTATATTAAAATGTATTATTTCGAAGATCTTTCACTAAATGAAATAGCAGATGAATTTAATATTACTAAGAATGCGGTTTATGATAGCATAACTAAGTCTATTAATAATTTAAAAGAAATCGATTCGAAATTAAATTTCATTTCTAAAAGAGAACAAAGAAAAAAAGTTTATTCTAAAATTAAAGAAAAAGAATTAAAAGATGAGTTAATGAAAATAGATAACTTAATTTAGTTATCTATTTTATTTTCTTAAAATATGATTGGAAATCAATTATCCCAGGAAAAACAACATTTAATGTTTCATATTCATCATCGTTGTATAAAATCTTGTATTTCTTTGTTTCAATCATTTTCAATAATTGTTCTGTTGTTACAACTTTGATAATGTCTTTTTTAAAAAAGTGAATTAATATAAAACTAAAACCATTCATTTTATTAATTCTTAATAGATGATTTATTTGATGACTTTTTATGATCTTTATATCAAAGTAATCTTCATTTGTTTGTTTAACTTCAAAGTCGATATATTTTCCATTATATAGGCATAAATAGTCTACTGTGGATTTTCTCAATAACACTCCACTAACATTATTCTTTTCTATTTTTGTTGGTTGAATTGGTAGAAATCTTTTTTCAATGTACATTATTTCATTATCAAGGTAATAACAACTAGTATTATTTATTAATTCTTCAATGTACATACCTTTATTTTTTATAAACATATTCTAATTACTCCTATATATGAAAGTTTACTTATTTGGCTTAATAAAAAAAATAGCAATTTTCATTGCTACTTATTTAAATTACATACTTTTGTGGAATGTTCTGCTAATAACATCATCTTGTTGTTCTTTTGTTAATTTAACAAAGTTAACAGCATAACCACTAACTCTAACTGTTAATTGTGGGTATTTTTCTGGATGTTTTTGAGCATCTAATAATGTATCTCTTGAAAATACATTAACATTTAAATGTTGTGCACCATTTCCAAAATATCCATCCATTAGGTTTGCTAAATTAGCATTTTGGTTTTTTGAACTTTTAGCCATATTTTTTCCTTTCGATAATCTTTTCTACACTATTATTATATGAAATTAAAATAGAAAAAGTCAAAATAATAATGTTAATTTATTTTAACTTTTGGATTTTTCATTATAGTATTTTTCATCAATATATTCTTTTTCTGATTTATTAAGTTTTTTTGCCTTCAACATATTATTAATTTTAATTCAAATGATAATTGAATTAAGTATTAAAGCTGTAAAATTTGTAATTATTAAAGGTAAAGAACCAGGCAAAGCTGAAGTTATATCACTAATTGATGGATCACAAATAAGTAATATTCCATAAGCTAATCAAATTACTGTCGAAATATAAACTAGACCATAAAATCCAATTGATATTCCTGAAGTATCTCTAGTTTTAAAAGTTTTTATAGCCTGTGGAAATCAACCAATAACAGTTAATAAACTCGCAACACCACCAATAATTAATAAAATTATTACATAAGTTCTCATTATCTTTCCTTTTTAAAAAGTATAGCATCATTACCATTTTTATAGTATCTTTTTCTTGTTGAATATTCATAAAAATTATTTTTTTTGTATAAATTTATTGCTGGTAGATTACTTGAATCCACTTCTAGCAAGATATCTTTATTTCCTAATAAGGAAATCATTTCTGATGCTATTCCAAGTTTTCTATATTCATTATTAACATATATTTTATAAATTTCATAGAAATCATAACTCTTAAAAAAAATTAGATATCCAATCAGTTTATTATTAGACATACATTTAATAAAATTTATACTTGAATTATTATTCATTTCTAGTAATTGATCATGTGAATAATTAGAAATATTTTTTTGTTTTAATTCTAGCTTAATAATCTCATTTAATTCTTTATCATTTAAATAATCTATTATTTCAAACTTAAATTGCTTCTTTAACATAATTCGGAACTACTCTCTCAATTCTTTTGAAGTTTTCTTTGTTAGCAATAAAACATTTTTCAATATCATAATCATTTATGGAGTCAATAATTAAAATGTTATATTCACTTGCAAATTTTTCTAATTTATCATTATCTATAATTATTATTTTAGATTTTATACTATTTAAAAATAACTTTGCATAGGATTTGTTTCCTCTAGAATCCACAACGCAAATACATCTATTAGTTGTTTTTTG
>CASDUM010000082.1 GCA_949283985.1 uncultured Mycoplasmataceae bacterium
TATTTATTTATATTTTTAGAATTCTAAACCAGCTTTTCTTGCTGCATCAGCTAAAGTAGAGATTCTTCCATGGTATTTAGATCCACCTCTATCAAAATTAATTTTTTTGATTTTTTTAGCAATTGCTTTTTTAGCGATATCTTCACCAACTTTTGCACAGCTTTCTTTATTACCATTTTTTAATTTTAATTGAAGTGAAGAACTTGACACTATTGTTATGTTTTTTTCATCATCAATTAGTTGAGCATATATATGACCATTTGTTTTAGTAACAATTAGTCTTGGTAATCCATTATCAATAGTTCTATATTTTCTTAAAGTTTTTAAATGTCTATCTTTACGATTTTGTTTTCTATTTAAATTTACTCTTTTCATGAATTACCCCTTATTATTTTTTAGCATCAGCTGTCTTACCAACTTTTCTAGAAATATGCTCATCAGTATACATAACACCTTTACCTTTATATGGTTCTGGTGGTCTTTTAGATCTAACTACTGCCGCAAATTCACCAACAACTGATTTATCCGCACCAGTTATTTGGATTTCTGTCGCAGAAGGACATACAACAGTAAGTCCTTGAGGAATATCAATTAAAATATTGTGTGAATGTCCTACAAATAAATCTAATTGAGAACCTTTAACTGCAGCTTTATACCCAACACCAACAATTTTTAATGATTTCTTATGTCCCTTTGATACACCTTCAATTGCATTTTTAATGTTTGCATTAGTTGTACCGTGAATCATTTTTGTGAATTTTTCTTCATTTGATCTTTTAATTGTGATTTGATTATCTTCGTTTTTAATTGTTAAAAGGTTTTTATCATAAGGAACATTGATTGCTCCTAATTGACCATTTATTTTTACATTATCATTTGATATTTCAACTGTCACACCAGTATCAACTTTTAATATTCTATTTCCTATTCTTGACATAACATTCTCCTATCAAACATATGCAATAACTTCACCACCAAGGTGATTTTTTCTAGCATTTTTATCGGTCATTAAACCTTTTGAAGTAGAAATTATAGCTATTCCTAAACCATTTAATACTTTTGGTAATTTATTTGCTTCAGAATAAATTCTTAAACCAGGTTTTGAAATTTGTTTCACACCAGTAATAGAAGAGATATTGTTTTTATATTTTAAAGTAATTGTAGTAGAAGACTTATTATTTTCTAATTTATTTACTTTGAAATCTTCAATATAACCTTCTTCTTTTAATAATTTTAAGATGTTATTAATCAATTTAGAAGAGTTTACTTCAACTGTTTCTTTTTTTGATTTAGTTCCCATCTTAATTCTTACTAGTAAATCAGATATTGGATCCATGTACATAATATTTTCTCCTTATTATTCTTTTATATATTATCAAGATGCCTTTTTAACACCTGGAATAGCACCTTTATATGCTAAATCTCTAAAACATAATCTACAAATACCAAATTTTCTATTAACAGCATGTGGTCTACCACATCTTTCACATCTCGTATAATTTTTAACTGGATATTTTTGATGTTTTTTTTGTTTTACGATTAATGATTTTTTAGCCATAATTAATTGTTCTCCTTAGTTTTAGCAAAAGGCATACCCAATTGCTTTAATAATTCAAATGACATTTTATCATCATCATTTGAAATAACGAATGTAATATCAAATCCTCTAATTCTTTTTACATCATCATAATGAATTTCTGGGAAAATTATTTGTTCTTTAATTCCTAAAGTATAATTTCCTCTACCATCAAATGATTTTGTAGATAAACCTCTAAAATCTCTAATTCTTGGGATCGCTACTTTTATTAGTTTTTCAATAAAGTTTCACATTTTATCTTGTCTAAGTGTAACTTTAACCCCAATTTCTTGACCTTCTTTTAATTTAAATGTTGCAATTGATTTTTTAGCTTTTGTCTTAACTGGTTTTTGACCAGTTATTAATTGCAATTCATTAAAAGCAAATTCAATATTTTTTGAATCATTAGTAGCATCACCAATACCAGCATTAACTACTATTTTTTCAATTTTAGGAACTTGCATTACTGATTTTAATCCAAATTCTTTCATCAAATTAGGAACGATTTCTTTTGTATATTTTTCTTTTAAAGTATTCATAATTTACCTCTTATTTATTTGTAATTTCAGAATTTGTTTTTTTAGAAATTCTTACTTTCTTATTATCTTTATCGTATCCATATTTAACTTTAGCAATTCCACCTTTTTTTGGATCTAGTAATGCTAATTTACATAATGGAATAGGTCTATTAATTTCTATTATTCCACCATCTTGATTTTCTTGGTTTGGTTTTTGGTGTTTTTTAACAACTCAAATTCCTTCAACTATAGCTGTATCATTTTTTCTATTGATAGAAAGTATAATCCCATCTTTACCTTTTTCTTTTCCAGAGATAACTCTTACTTTATCACCTTTTACTAATCTTTTCATAATTTCATTATCCTTTATTAATTATTAAAGTACTTCTGGAGCTAAAGAAACAATTTTAGAATAACCTTTTTCTCTTAATTCTCTAGCTACTGGTCCAAAGATTCTTGTTCCTCTTGGTGATTTATCATCTTTAATGATTACACATGCATTTTCATCAAAAGCAACATAGTTACCACTTGATCTTCTTATAGGTTTTTTTGTTCTAACAATAACAGCTTTAAATACTTGTCCTTTTTTAACATTTGAGTTTGGTTGACATTTCTTAACAGAAACAACTACAATATCACCAATTGAAGCATATCTTCTTTTTGAAGAACCTAAAACTTTAATAACACCTACAGTTTTTGCACCTGTATTATCAGCAACATTAAGTCTTGACATAAATTGAATCATAATTTTTACCTCTTATTTTCTAAAAAATATTATTTTGATTTTTCAATTATTTCATCTAATTTTCAACATTTAGTTTTGCTGATAGGTCTTGTTTCAACAATTCTAACTTTATCACCAACTTTACATTCTTCTTTTTCATCATGAGCATGGTATTTTTTGTGAGTAATAACTAATTTATCATATAGTGAGTGTTTTGATTTAGTTTCTACTAAAACTACAATAGTTTTGTTCATTTTATCAGAAACAACTGTACCTACTAATGTTTTTCTATTTTTTTCCATATTAATTACCCCTTAGCTTGATTTCTAATCATTCTTGTTTTGTTAGCGTTTTGTCCTTTACTCACTTGAACATTGTTAGAGTTTTGTTTATTTTTCTTACCAACTTCAGTGTTATTAACTTTTTTAGGTTTTGTAGTTGGTTTTGCTTCTTTTTTTGGTTCTTCTTTTTTAGACTCTTCTACTTTCACAACTTTTTTAGGTTGTTCATTAGAAACTTCTTTTTTATCTTTAATAGATGTAACAATTCTTTTTCCATCTTTATATTCAACTAAAGCATGGTCAGATGAAGAAATTAATAAATCTACATTTCTTTCTCTTAAAACTGTATAAGCCATCGCAATAGTTTTTTTAGCTAATTTCATTTGGTGAGTTTTTTCTAAACTTCCCATTGCAGCTTTAAATCTATATTCAAGTAACTGAGATTTCATTTGAATAATCAAATTAGCAAGTTCTTTATTAGCTTTTTTTCTTAATTCATTAATCATTTGATTATTCTCCTCTCTTTACAATTTTTCAAGTAACTGATAATTTATTACCAGCTTTTCTTAAAGCTTCTTTCATTTGATCTTCAGGAATACCTGCGATTTCAAACATAATAGTTCCTTCTTTAACTACTGCAACTCATTGTTCAGGAGATCCTTTACCTGAACCCATACGAACCTCTAAAGGTTTTTTAGTTAAAGATAAATGTGGGAATATTCTAATTCACATTTTCCCAGTTTTACCTAAACATTTTGAAATTGCAATTCTAGCAGATTCAATTTGTCTATCAGTAATTCAATTTCCTTTTGTAGCCATTAAACCATATTCACCAAAAGCAACATAAGTGTTACCTTTTGCTTTACCTTCATATTTAACTCTATGAGGTTTTCTATATTTTGTTCTTTTTGGTTGTAACATAATTTACCTCTTCTTATTTCTTTGATGAGTCTTTTTTATCAGAATTTTTATTTTCTTTATTAAATGGCTTTTTGCTTACATTATTTTTTTTATTATTTTCTTTTTTTACAAAAGAATTTTTCCCAAAGTTTTTATTAACTAAAGGATTTTTTTTCTTAGCTTCATCTTTAGAGAATACTTCTCCTCTATTAATTCAAACTTTTACACCTATAACACCATATGTAGTGTGTGCTTCTTCTAAAGCATAGTCTATATCTGCTCT
This sequence comes from uncultured Mycoplasmataceae bacterium, assembly GCA_949283985.1. GTDB lineage: Bacteria > Bacillota_I > Bacilli_A > Mycoplasmatales > Mycoplasmoidaceae > CAMREV01. The sequence continues at coordinate 4,283 of CASDUM010000082.1, forward strand.
AAAAGTTGATAAAGGAATTATACCTTCAGAGTATCCTTCCTCTCTTGCCATTTCAACACCACCAAGTCTTCCTGAAACTTTTGTTTTGATTCCTAAAGCTCCAGATTGTAAAACCTTTTTAATAGCAATTTTTTGTGCATTTCTAAATGAAACTTTCTTTTCAATAGCATCAGCTATTTCTCTTGCGACTAATCTTGCAGATAAAGTTGGATTTTCAACTGTTGTTACTTTAATAGTAACTTTAATATTTCTACCAACGATTCTTTGAATAGATTTTTTTGCTTCTTCTAAAGTAGCTCCTTCTTTCCCTAAAAGGAATCCAGGTTGAGCTGAATAAACAAATATATCTATTTTTTCTAATGTTCTTTCAATTTCAACGTGTGAAATTTGCGCTAAAGAATATTCTTTTATTAATAAATTTCTAATTTTGTCGTCTTGAACAAGTCATTGAGCAGTCAATTTTTTATCTGAACAAACTCATCTAGATTGTCATTCTTTATTGATCCCAATTCTTAGACCATTTGGATTTACTTTTTGTCCCATATCTTTTATTTCCTCTCTAAACTATTTTTTAGAAACTTTCTTATTTGCTTTTTCTTTAGCTAGTTTCTTTTTATCGTTGATTTTTCTTTGCTTAGCTGAATAACCTTTATTATTAGCTGCTCTTTTTTTAACAATTTCTTTTTGTTTTTGAATATCTTTACTTCTTTCTAATTCATCATCTGAAAGAATGATTTCAATATGACAATATCTTTTCTTTAATAAATCTGCTGAACCTCTAGCTCTTGGATTTGTTCTTTTTAATGTTGGAGCTTGGTTAGCAACAATGTGGTATACATATAACTTAGATGCATCCATTGCATGATTATTAACAGCATTTGAAATAGATTGATTTAATAACTTTAATACAATAGGTGCTATTTTTTTATTTGTATTTTCTAAGATTGCAATTGCATCAATAACTGGTTTATTTCTTATAAGATCTACAACTAATTTAGCTTTTTGTGCAGAAGAATGAATATTTCTTTGAATTGCTCTAGCTTTCATTTTCTACTCCTATTTTCTATTTCCAGTGTGACCTTTATAAGTTCTAGTAGGAGCAAATTCTCCTAATTTGTGACCAACCATATCTTCTGTCACATAAACTGATGCAAATGTCTTTCCATTATGAACTTCAAATGTTAGACCTATAAATTCAGGAAAAATAGTACTTCTTCTAGATCATGTTTTTATAGGTTTTTTCTTTTCGCTTTTATTTGCTTCTTGAACTTTTTTTAATAGGCTTTTATCAATAAAAGCACCCTTTTTTGAACTTCTTGACATAAATAACTATCCTTTCCTTTTATTTTCTTCTTCTAACTATTAATGAATTTGAAGATTTCTTTTTATCTCTTGTCTTAACACCCATATGTCTTTTTCCTCATGGAGTTCTAGGTGCATCCATACCAATAGATGTTCTACCTTCACCACCACCATGTGGGTGATCGTTAGGGTTCATAACTGAACCTCTTACAGTTGGTCTAATACCTCTATGTCTATTAGTACCAGCTTTTCCTATATTAACTAAGTTATGATCTTCATTTGAAACTGTACCAATCGTTGCAAAACAATTATTCATAATTTTTCTAACTTCTCCTGAAGAAAGTTTAACAATTGTATATTCACCTGTTTCATCTTTACCTAAAATTTGTGCAGCAGTTCCTGCAGATCTTACTAATTGTCCACCTCTACCATGAATTAATTCAATGTTATGAACAAATGTACCTTCAGGTATCATTGAAATTGGCATTGCATTTCCTATTTGAATATCAGCACCTTTTTCACTTGAAATAATTTTAGATCCAACTGGTAGATCTTTTGGTGCAATAATATATCTTTTTTCACCATCTTCATAAGCTACTAATGAGATGAAAGATGTTCTGTTTGGATCATATTCAATAGTTTTAATAGTTCCAATTTTGTCATATTTATCTCTTTTAAAATCAATAAGTCTATAGAATTTCTTAGCTCCACCACCTTTGTGTCTAACAGTTATTTTACCTTGATTATTTCTTCCTGATTTTTTATCTAATTTTACAAGTAGTGATTTTTCTGGTTTATCAGTTGTAAGAATTTTTTTATAATCAATAACTATAGTTTGTCTTATACCACTACTTCTACCTTTCACTCTTTTAGTTGGCATACATTCTTCTCCTTAAGTTTTTCGCCTATCAATTAATTATTTATTTTCTTCATCATTTTTAGATGTTTCAGTTGTTGATACATCATCTTCTTCTAAAACAATATCCAATCCTTTTGGAAGTGTTATATAAGCTATTCTTTTAGCTTTTGCTATACCAGGAACTCTTGTTCCAGTTCTAATGCTTGTTGGTTTTCTATTAATTACATTAACTTTCTCTGGTCTAACACCATAAATAACTTCGAATGCATCAGCAATTAATTTTTTAGAAGCATTTTTATCTACTATAAAACTATATTTTTTTTGTTCTTCTAAAGTCATTAAATAAGTTTTTTCAGTATTATAAGGTTTAATTATTACTCTAGTTAAATCCATACTATCCAAATGCCTCCGATAATTTTGTTAATATATCTTCTTGAAAAATAACGATGTTGTAATTTAATAAATCCTTTGTAGAAACTTGATTTCATTTTTTAGCATTTACTAAAGGCATATTATTACATGATTTTTCAATGTTTTCATTTTTATCATTTAATACAAATAAAACTTTTTTGTCATCTAATTTTATTGTTTTTAATAAAGTATTAACA
>CASDUM010000083.1 GCA_949283985.1 uncultured Mycoplasmataceae bacterium
AATGAAGATTTATCATACAAAATTGAAGATTCAAATGCAAGAATGTTTTGATAATAGTTAACAGCTCTTGCATTTGAATCTTCATTTTTGTATGATAAATCTTCATTTGAATTTAGAACTGTATCATTAACATTTTGCAATTTTTGTGTTAAATCAAAATTAGATTGATGAATTGAATCACTAACATTTTGAATTTGATCTGAGTTTGAATAAATTGCATTCATTAATTGTTCTTGATTAGCTTGAAGATTATTTTTAGCATCATCAATTGATCTAAATATATTTTCAGTAGCATAATTTGTATTATTTATTGATTGATCAATTTTATCTGAAATATATGTTGTATTATCTTGAATGTAATTGAATAAATTTTGAGAGAACGATTCATTATAAGAATTTATTTCTTGCTTTAAATCAGTAATATAATTTCTTAAATTATCATCAATTTGATATTGACCATTTTTAATGTTTAGTTCAATATTAGAAAGGTAATTGTAAAGTTGATTAAAGTTTTCTCATGAATTTTGTAATGATTCTCTAATACCTTCACTATTTGAGTAATTAATGTTTTCAATAGAAGAAACTCTGTTAACCATATCATTATAGCTATTTATTAAATCATTTTTTAAATTTCAAATTTCACTATATATAGCATCTTGGTAGTTATTATATTGAGTCAATTGATTTTGATAGTTATTAAAATTTTGATTAGTTCTTAAATCATCAAACATTCCATTGTTATAATTTGGATTGTAATTTCAGTTGTTACGATTTGTTTGATTTTGATTTGAATTAATAGCATAAAAAATTTGAGAGTAAATATTGTTGTTCATGTCAACAATTTTGTCTCAAAGATGTTGTAAATCTTTTCTAATTTCCTTTCTAGTGTTAACATCATAGTTGCTATAATTAGGATTTCTTCTACTTGACATTATTTCTCCTTTTAATTTTGTATTAAATAATGCAATATATATAAATTGTATTATACAAATTAAAATAATATACAACATTTTTTTAAAATGTCAAATATTTTTTATATAAAAAATGAAAAATTTGTTATTCTTTGATACAAGTTTTAAGTTTTTTATGTGTTGATATCTTATTCTTTTTAAAAAATTTTTAACCAAATAATAAAAATAAAATAGGATTAGTTTGATATTTCAAACTTATTATCCTATTTTATTTCGTTTGCTAATTTCTTTTTCTTTAATTGATAAAATATTGAGCAACACGTAGCAATGAATACTGCAATAATTAATGATCCTGAAATCAAGAATTGTCACAATTTTAATGGAATATTTAATAATATTCCAGAAAAAGAGAATATAAATTCAATATAGAAATACGCGATAAAAATTGTTAATGGTATTGCTAATAAAATACCTATCAGTATTATTGGGACATAAATTAACATCAATGATAATGAGTTATTTACATCGCTAAATCCAAGTGTTTTTAATAATGATGCGGTTTTCATTGAATCACTTATTAAAGTAAACGTAATAAGAATAATCAATATAAAACAAATAATCATAATTAAAGACACTGAAAATAATTGAATAGTATATATAGTTTCTTCCATAACTTGGAAAGTATCTTTTAATATTGAAGTTGGATAAACTGAGCTTGTGATTGAAAGATATGACGAATTTCCAAATGTGTCTACTACATTCGCTATGAATGAGTCTATATCTTTAGCATCACCTGTATAACCAGTTACTAATTTAGCAATCTCATAATTAAATTTTTTATCATTTGTTTTTTTATTTTGATAAGGTAACGATGATTTTAATCCAGAATCTAATTTATCATTTCCTACATTAAGTCCACATGGAGAGTAAAATTGAATTGAGTTTGAAACCATGAAGGGATTTTCAGACGATGAGAATACACCATTAAAAGGAACTCCTTTATATCCTAATTTATTTCCTTTATTATCATCAGCATTTCTTGTATCAAATGCAGCTAAACCTATCATTTTATTTACAAATTCTTGGGTTGTAAATAATTCAACTCCTTCATATGTATCTAATTCTCCGATAATTTTAAATGTATATGAATCCTTGATGTATTCATCTCCATTGTAAGGTGTTCCATCAACATCAACAATTATATTATTTAATTCAGGAATAGATTTAATTCTCTTACCAACTGGAGTTTCTCATAAATTAAATAAAGATGATCCTTTTGTCAATCTATCTATCGTGTTAGCGATTGAAACATTAAATGAATCTCCAACTTTTAGATTTAATTTTTTTAACCCTGATTTATTAACAATAATTGGAATTACTTCTGAATTAACATCATAATTTAATAATTTTTCTTCTAAGTCATTACCTTTATCATCTAATAAATTAACACATGATTTATTATTTTCTGATATACCTATAATTTTTTGTTCTGGTAACGAAGAACCATTAATGTTTATACTTGCGTATGAATATGTTTTATCACCAAGCATTGTAGGAATTTTATTATATGACATTAAATAATTAATGTCTGCGTATTCCTTAATTGTAAATACTTTTGCTATTAATGAAATATAGTCATAAGATAAAGCTGTTCTAGAAACTATTTTAGATTCATCTATTTTTAAATATTTTCTAGATTTTATTGGATCTGTAGAACCTTCTTCATAAGATAAATTTTCAAAAATATTCGAATCTATTTTTGCGTCTTCTTCAGTATATGATACATTATCAACATATTTAAATAAACCTTCTTGAACTGTAATTTTCTTGCCATTTTTTCAAGTAACTATAATAGTTCCTGATTTATTCATTGACTGATATGTATTTGTAGTATCTATTGTCATTTTTGAAAGTATATTTCTATATGCATCTTCGCAAGCTAGCGCTTGATTTTGTGGCATTAATTTATATGCGATGTCTCATGGATTAGTACCAAATATAGAAACATTCATTAACATTTTTGATTGTACTAAATAACTTAAATATTGTAACTCTTTGTCAGATGCAAAATCACCAGCAAGTGGGCCGCCATCTTGTTCAGATGGTAATTGATAGTTACCATAAGTTGTTAGAACATCTCTAACCTCAAATTTAACGTTATTTTTATTACCTTTTGCACCATTATATCCTCTTCCATTCATTTGATCTTTATCCATGTATCTACTATCAGATTTATTTAATTCATTTAAATCAATACCTTCTAATTCTGAATCATAGATATATTGTGCCAATTGATATGAAGTAGAATTTGGATTGTTTCAATCAGAAACACCATATGTTGTCATTGCTAATTTATCATAAGGAATAGCCATATATTGTCCACCTTGAACTGTTGGAGTATATAAGTCAATTGCAAAATTATAATTTTTAGAATTAAATGATTTAGCATATGACTCGTTAAATTTGCCAGATGATGCAATTGAGAATGTAAATACTGATAATAGTAATCCACTCATTCCACATAAAGTTAACAATTTAAACAATGAAGTTGATGCCATTGCTATTCTTATTCTATTAATAGGATTATTACCTATAGCCATTTTCTTGGTTAAAATAGCAAATTTATTTATTCTATTTGCTGAATTATTATCAATTAATAAAGTTGCATCACCTTTTAAAGAATATAGAGATACAAGATAAATTACTATAGCAAAAATAAGAACTATACCAAAAGTAAATAATGTAAATGCTATTGGATTAAATATACCTATTATTGTTGGAATTGTTCAGAAATTTTTAAATAATAGTAATGCATATTCTTGCAATCAGAATCCCATTAAAAACCCTAATATCGTTGATAGGAAAATCACGGTACTAAACAATAATGATAAAGGTAATATTATTTGTCATTTTTTATATCCATTAGCTAATAAAATACCTATATCAACTTTATTTCTATCTATAAATCTTTTTATTAGTATAAAACATACTAAGAAAGCAACGAATGATATAAAAATTAATATTATTGATGAAATACCATCTATAGCAGAAACAATTTTTGGAATAAAGACTAATCTCGCTGCACTTGGTGTAATAGTGTTTGATGTATCATCATATGAAAATGCTGCCTTTATATTGCTAGGCCAATTCATGTATTGCTTTGCAATTTCATTAATTTTATTTATCACCAATGGTGGATTAACATTCTTAGATGTAAATTTACCTAATAACATATTTTCTGTTGGTGCGGATCTAAAAGCATTTTGTATGCTATCGTATCCTGTGTTATTTAAATAAAGAATCACTTCATTTTTTAAATTTGGAACTGGTTTATCTAATGATACAATTGGATACATAAAATCAGGTGATAGTCCAGCACCTAATATTATAAATTCTGTATTGTCAACTTTAACTTTATATTCATCACCAATATTTTTAAATCATCTATTAAACTCTTCTTCAGGTGTTGAAATTTTGGATATTCATTGTTCATAAGGAAATATTTTTTTGTTATTTCTTTTTAGAAATTCTGGATTAACTATAACCTCATAACTTCTTTTATTTGTATATGTAGATGTAAGAGGTGATACTCCTGATATAGTATTAATTATTAGTGAGAAACCTTTGTCATAAAAAGAATCTTCATCCATTATTTTTTTAAATAGATTTTGAACTGTTTTACCACTTTTAAATGTTCCGAAATATGGATCAATATTGTTTTGAGTTGATGATTCATATAATTTTGAAAAATCAGAACATCAACTTCCATTAGATCAAGTAGATTTCGATAATTCAAGTAATAATTGTTGCCCGCTTGATAATAATTTATCTTTCTCCTCTTTGGTTGCATGATCATAACCTTTTTGTTTTACTGTGTCAATTAATGAATCATATTCATTTACGTCTAATCAATCTTCTAATTTTGGATTAGAAAATTCATGTCCAGAATATAGTACAATTTTATCAATTGTTTCATCTCATGATTGATTAATTATTTTGTAATATAAATTTTGTTGATTTATAGATATACTTAATGATTCAAATACTCTAGTCTCAACTGGTAAACCATTATCAAGTAATGCATTCATAAAATTATTTTGTAAAAAATTATAAGAAATATTTTTAACATTACTTATTAATAAAGAAATTTTTGAATTTATTTCATCATTCTTTGAAGTATCATCATTTCCTTGTAAAGTTAATGTACATCCACCTAATTCATTATTGTAATTTGTAAATATATAATAATTATATTTTTCTTGTTCATTACCATTTGATCAATCTGGTGAACCTTGGTTAACTCAATCTTTGTAAGTGTTTAATAATTTAAGGTTGCCGTCAGTTCAATCATAAGGTTTTAAAATAACAATGCTAGGTATTGATAATTTATCATCCAAAAGATATTTTTCTAAATTAATTTCATTGTTATTTTCATCATACACTTTGTACTTACATGCACCCGTAACATAATATTCATTAACTACAAAATCATGAAGATTTCCTTCATTCACAATTTTAGAATATGAAGATTTTAAATTATACGTTGAATTGTTAAGTGTAGTGAAGACTGTTGACGAAACAAAAATTAAGGTAAATAAAGAAATTACCGAAATTATATTTTTCTTAAAAAATCTAAAAATCGCTTTGAAAATTACACTTAAGTACTTCATATTAAAATTAATTTTATTTTACTTCTTTTTTTTTTTTTTTGAAAAAAGATTGCAAATTTATATAAACAAGTTCTCATAATTTTTCATTGGTTCTTGTTTGTAATCTTTAATAATTTTACCTGCTTGTATTTCAATTACATGATCTGCAACATTTGCTAATCTTGGATCATGTGTAATTAAAACAACTGTTGTTCCTTCATAATTTGTTTTCTTTAAAAGTTGAACTATATTTAAAGTCATTGCTGAGTCAACAGCTCCTGTTGGTTCATCACCAAATAATATTTGTGGTTCTTTAACAAGGGCTCTTGCTATCGAAACTCTTTGTTGTTGTCCGCCAGATAACTGTGTAGGATATTTATTTCTTAAATCATATATACCTATCATCTTCATTATTTCATACATTTTTTTATCTTTATATTTTTCTCTTGGCTCATTTTTATCTAAATGAATATCTTTATTTTTCTCTTTATCTTTTATTTGATTTTGTTTTTTAATTTTTTTTTCAATTTTTGAGAGTTTTCTATTTTCATTATTCATTTTTAAATTTAAGCCTGTAAAAATGTTTTCTTCTACAGTTAAAGTAGACAATAATCCGTATTGTTGAAAAATAAAGCCACAATTTTCAGATCTAAATTTAGTTAATTCTTTATTTTTAAATGATATTAAATTATTTCCATTCACTATTGCTTGACCTTCAGTCGGTCTAATTAACCCAGACATTATATTTAATAATGTTGATTTACCCGAACCTGATTTTCCTACCACAACGACAAATGAACCTTTTTTTATAGAAATATTGATATCTGATAGTGCATTAAAAATATCGCCACCTGCAGTATATTTTTTTGATACATTTTTAAGTTCTATTATATTGTTATCAGAATTAGAAATTTTCTTTTCTTTTTCTTTATGAGGTTTATTTAACTTTTTAATTTTTTTAATTTCAAATCTATTTGACATATTAAATCCATTAAATATAGTATATTAGAAATTTTAAAATAAAAAATACTATGTATATAATTAATTTTAAGGTAAATATGAAATCAA
>CASDUM010000084.1 GCA_949283985.1 uncultured Mycoplasmataceae bacterium
AAAAATGAGTAATGACAATAGAAAAGAATTGAATCCTATGGATCAATTCGGAGTTAGATTAACTCCTGAATTAAGAGAAAAACATATGGAAGCAACTAAACTTGAAGAATCTGCTGCTGAAATGGATGTTGTAGCTAGAGAAGAAGTTGAAAGAGCTGCTAGATTAATTAGAGAAGCTAAAGCTGCTGCTGAATTAGCAGAAAACAAAGCTATTATTTTAGATAAAGAAGAATTAATGGCTCAAGAAATTAATACTCAAGTTATTCAAGATGAACAAGAATTAAAAAATGCTCAATTAAAATTAGAAAATGATAAAGCAAGATATGAAGAAAAATTAGAGGATATTAAAGTAGCTAGTCAAGAAGCAAAAAATGCTCAAATCCAAGCTAATGAATTATCTGAAAATGCAAATGTTGCTTTAGAACAAGCTAAAAAAATTGTAATTAAAGCTCAAATTCTAAAAGTTGAATCTGAAACTGCTAGAGCAGCTTTTATTGCTGATGTTGAAAGAATTCATGCTGAAAAGAGAATTGAAGAAGCTAGAATTGCTGAAGAAAATGCTAAAAGAGCACTTGAAATTGCTGGTATTCAAAAAGAAAATGCTGAAATTTCAAAAGAAAGATATGATTTATTAAAACAAAAATTAGAAGAAGCATCTAAGTATGATATTGACTTAGATATGGATTTAAAAACTTTAAATAAACAAAAACAAGATTTAGAAGAATCATTAAATGAAGTTAACCAAATTGGTGAACAAGAAATTAAATCAAACAAAAAAGCAAAAAAAGAATCTAAAACTGAGGAAGTTATAGAATCTACTCCAGTTGAGGAAAATGTTGAAGCTAATTTTGATGATGAAATTGTAGCTGAACAAAAATACGAAGATCCATTTGATGATGAAAATGGTGATGATGTAGAATACAAAGAAACTTCAGAAGATGTAAATAATAAAGCATACGAAGAAGAAAATAAAGAATAATTATTTAAGTTAAGAGGAAAAACGAATGTCAAATGATAAAAATGTTACATTAACTTCATCTGAAATAATTAGTGAAAACAAAAAAAATGAAAAAAAGATAAATGATTTATCTGATAAAGCAGAAAAATTATCTGAACTAATTGGTAATTCTATTCAATTTGATAGATTAAATCTTAAAGAATTAAAATCAGATATAACTGTTGAAAAAATTGAAATTGAAAATGTTGAAAAAATTGAACCTGCAACAAAACCTGTTGTAGAAGACATTAAAATCGAAGAACCAGTTATAGAAACATCTCCAGTTGAAGAAATTATTGAGGAAGTTAAAGTAGAAGAGACTACTCCAACTCCAGTGGTTGAAGAAGTTATTCCTGCTAAAGAACAAGAAGTTAAAAAAGAATCAAAAAAAGTTAAAAAAGAAATTAAAAAACCAAATAATAATAAATCTAAAAATAACAACAATGTATCATTTACTGGATATTATGAAAAAGTTGTTGGTGTTAAAAAAATCTCTAAAACTACTAAAGGTGGTAGACATATGAGATTCTCAGCTCTTGTTATTATTGGTGATAAAAATGGAACAGTTGGTTATGGAAAAGGAAAATCAATAGAAGTTCCAGTAGCAATTAGAAAAGCATTAAAAGATGCAAAAAATAATTTAAGAAAAGTTAAAATTAATAAGAATGGTACTTTATACCATGAAGTTATCGGTAAACAAGGTGCAGGTAAAGTTTTAATTAAACCAGCTCCTACTGGTACTGGTATTATTGCTGGTGGGCCAATAAGAGTTGTATTAGAACTTGCTGGATATAAAGATGTTTATTCAAAAAACTTAGGTAAAAATACAAGTATTAACATGGTTTTAGCTACATTAAATGGGTTAGATAAAATTAGATCACCTAAAGAAATCGCTTTTTTAAGAGATAAAAACTTAAAGGATTTATAGTATGAAATTAGAAAATATGTCATATACAGAAGGTTCTAGAAACCATAGAGAAAAAAGAGTTGGTAGAGGAATTGGTTCTGGTATTGGTAAAACTTCTACTAGAGGTACAAAAGGTCAATGAGCGAGAAAATCAGGTGGAACTAGATTAGGATTTGAAGGGGGGCAAACTCCTTTATATAGAAGAATTCCCAAAGTTGGTTTTAATAATCATAATTTTGCTAATGAATATAATGTTATTACTCTTAAAGATTTAGCTAAATTAAATTTAAAAGAAGTTAATTTAGAAATTTTATTAGAAAAGAAAATATTTTCTAAAAATTTACCTTTAAAAATAATAGGTAAAGCTGAATTAAAATCACCTATGAATGTTACGGCAAGTAAAATTTCAAAAGGTGCAATAGAATCATTAGAAAAAAATAAAAGTTCTATAAAAATCTTATAGAACTAATTTTTTTTAGAAGTGAGGAAAAATGAAAAATAGTTTTTTACAAGATCTAAAAAAAATAATAACTAGCAAACAAGTTCTTATAGGGATGTTTGCTACTATTTCATTACTAATCTTTTTTAGATTTGGAGCTTCTATTTTATTACCAGGTGTTTCATTAAATAGTGATGTTACCACAGATATATCATTTATTGATATTATGAGTTTAATAAGTGGAAATGGAAATTCTGAATTATCTTATTTTGCAGTTGGTATTTCACCATATATTACAGCACAAATAATTGTTCAGTTGCTTTCATCTGATGTAATTAGACCTTTGTCTAGATTAACAAAATCTGGTGAAAAAGGTAGAAGAAAGATAGAAGTTATAACAAGAATTTTAACAATTCCATTTGCTGTTATGCAAGCATATGCAATGATTAGTATTTCACTATCTCAAGGATTGATAACAATTGATGGTGTTAGTTCATTAAGTGAATTATCTAGTTTAAGTATCTTCAAAATAATATTTGCATTAACGTCTGGATCTTTAGTTAGCTTGTTTATTGCTGATATTATTTCTAAAAGAGGTATCGGTAACGGAATTACATTAATTATTTTATCTGGTGTATTATCACAAATTTTTTCTAACTTCAAAGTTGTTTTTGAACAACTTGTAAATCAAGGTTCATCTAGTAATGAAATATTATTAGATTATTTATCATTTTTCTCATATGTAATTTTATTTTTATTACTAGTCGTTGGAGTTGTAATTATTAATGGGGCTGTTAGAAAAATACCGATTCAACAGACAGGTAACTCATTAACTACAAATCTTGACGAAATGGCATTTTTGCCAATTAAAGTAAATTCTGCAGGTGTAATTCCTGTAATATTTGCTTCATCAATTATAACAATACCAACTACAATAGTTCAATTGTTTAACACTGAAGGGGCTGAACAAATCAATAATATTATTGGTTTAACTACTCCCGGAGGAATGGCTTTATATGGAGTATTAATTATTTTGTTTTCATTCTTATATTCATACATCCAATTAAATCCTGAACAAATTGCAACTAATTTTAGAAAATCAGGTAAGTACATTCCAGGGATTAAATCTGGAACACAAACTGAAAAATATATATCAAGAATCTTAATAAGAATAAACTTTATAGGTGCACCAATTTTAGCGATTATTGCTTTAATTCCGTATATTATTTCTGCAGTAACAGGAATATCAAGTGGAATTGCAATTGGTGGAACAGGTGTAATTATTATAGTGACTGGTAGTGCTGATTTTTGACAAGCATTACTTAGTGCACAAACTAATTATAAATATACAAAAACAAAAAAAGATATTCAACAAACACATGTTGATGAAAGATCATCGAATATCGATGAAGTTACTCACTTATGATAAAGGATAGAATATGATTATAGTATTAATGGGAGCACCAGGTTCTGGAAAAGGAACAGTTTCATCATTTTTGTCAAACAAACATAATTTCATACATATTTCTACGGGTGATTTAATTAGAAACGAAATTAAAAATGGTGGTGATTTTGCAAGAAAAATTAATGAAATAACACTAGAAGGTAAATTAGTTCCAGATGAAATAATAAATGAAATATTAAAAAAGAATATTTTAGAAAGAATTAAAGAAAATAAAAATATTGTTCTTGATGGATATCCAAGAAATGCAGAACAAGCAAAATTTTTAGAATCAATTGCAAATGTTGATTATGTAATAAATATTAATGTTGATTTAGATATTATTACTAAAAGAATAGTTGGAAGAAGAACTTGTAGTAAATGTAATAAAATTTACAATATTTACTTTAACAAACCTAAAAATGATAATATTTGTGATAATGATGGAACAATTTTATCTCAAAGAGTAGATGACAACGAAGAAACTATTAAAAATAGAATCAGTGTTTACAAAAAAAATGCAATTGATTTAGAAAAATATTACAAAGAAAAAGGTATTTTTTATGAAATTGATGGAAATTGTGGTTCAGAACAAGTTGAGAACAAAATAGAAGATACTTTGAACATTAAATAAATATGGAAGATATATGATTTTAATAAAATCAGATTATGATATTTCTCAAATTAAAATAGCATCTAATATATGAAAAAAAGTAAGAGATGCTATAATTAAAGAAGCAAGTATTGGTACTAATTTATTAAAATTAGAAATGCTTGCTAAACAAATTATCATTGAAAATAATGCCATCCCTGCTTTTAAAGGATATGGTGGGTTTAAAGGTGAAATTTGTATATCAGTGAATGATTGTATAATTCACGGAGTCCCAAGTGATTACAACATAAAAAAAGGTGATATTGTATCTTTTGATATAGGTGTTAATTACAATAACTATATTTGTGATGCAGCATTCACTATATGCTTTGATTGTGATGAAGAAACAATCGAAATGGATAATGTTTGTAGAAAATCTCTTGAAGAAGTTTGTAAATTATTAAAACCTAATGTTAGAATTGGAGATATTTCTAGTTTTATCCAAAAATATGTTGAATCAAGAGGTTACTATATATTAAGAGATTTTGGTGGACATGGATGCGGTATTAAATTACATGAAGATCCAGTCATTCTTAATTATGGTAAAGAATCAACTGGTCCTAAACTAATACCAGGAATGATTATTTGTATTGAACCAATGATAATGATTGGCTCAAATCAATACTACATCGATAATGATAAGTGATCTGTAAAATCAGTTAATAAAAAAAATAATTCTCATTGAGAACATATGATATTAATTACAGATGATGGATGTGAAGTATTAACAAGATAAAGGAAAAAAATGAGTAATAAAAATGATAATGTAATTAAAGTAAAAGGTATAGTTTCTGATGTTATTCAATCAGGAAACTATAAAGTTACTTTAGAAAATGGAATTACTATTTCGGCAAACGTGTCTGGTAAAATGCGTCTTCATAGAATTCAGATTTTAAAAGGCGATACTGTTGAAGTTGAGTTAAGTCCTTATGACTTAACACGTGGTCGTATAGTATACAGAACATCATAATAAAACAAGGAGTTATAAGATGAAAGTAAGAGCATCAGTTAAGCCAATTTGTAAAGATTGTAAAGTTATAAAAAGACATGGCAGAATTCATGTTATTTGCAAAACTCCAAAACATAAACAAAGACAAGGCTAATTATATAAAATTGAAAGGAAATAAAATATGGCTCGTATTTTAGGGGTAGAAATACCAAATAATAAAAGAGTTGTAGTTTCATTAACATACATTTATGGTATTGGTAGAACTACAAGTGAAAAAATTTTAAAAGAATGCAAAATTGATGAAAATAAAAGAGTATCTGATTTATCAGATGATGAAATTTCAGCAATAATTAAAGCTCTTAATGAAAGAGATGCGAATGGAAATCCTTTATATGTTCTAGAAGGTGATCTAAGAAGAGATCAAGCTATGAACATTAAGAGATTAATGGAAATTGGGTGTTACAGAGGAATGAGACATAGAAAAGGTTTACCTGTAAGAGGTCAAACAACTAGAACAAATGCTAGAACTAGAAAAGGTCCTAGAAAAACTGTAGCTAATAAGAAAATAGAAGGAAGATAGGAGATAGACTATGGCAAAGAAAAGAAAAAAACTTAGTTCACCTTTCGGAATCGCACATATTCATTCAACTGCAAATAACACTATAGTAACTTTAACTGAAGAAAATGGAAGTGCTATTTCATGATCAAGTGCTGGAGCAATTGGATATAAAGGTTCTAAAAAATCAACACCTTTTGCTGCAGGTATAGCTGCTGAAACAGCTGCTAAAAAAGCAATGCTACTTGGTTTAAAATCAGTTATTGTAAAAGTTAATGGAACTGGACCTGGAAAAGAAACTGCAATTAGAAGTTTAAGTACTGCTGGACTAGAGATTACAGAACTTTGAGATGTTACTCCAATTCCACATAATGGATGTAGACCTCCAAAAAAACCTAGATAAGGAGAAGCTATATGAAAAAATTTATTAAATATAATATTTCTTTTGAAGCTGTTGAAGAAAGAGAAAATTATTCTAAATTTAGTATTAAACCTTTAGAGAAAGGTTTTGGAAATACTATTGGTAATAGTTTAAGAAGAGTTTTACTTGGTAATATTTTTGGTACAAGTTTATTTGCTATTAAAATACCAGGTATAACTCATGAGTTTCAAGCTATTAAAGGTGTAAAAGAAGATGTTACTCAAATAATTTTAAATTTAAAAAAATTAGTTATTAAGTACAAAGGTGACATTTTAGGAAATTGTTTAGATGGTTATAAACTAGAAAATTGACCTACATTAAAAATCAATAAAATAGGTGGAAAAATTACAGCTGCTGATATTGTTTGTCCAAGTGAATTTGAAATTATTAATAAAGATTTGTATATTGCAACTCTTGATGATAAAACAAAATTTGAAATGGAACTTTATGCTAAAAATGGAAAAGGATTTATTTCTTTTGAAGAAAATAAAGAATTAGTAAATGCTTTAGGTATTATTGCTGTTGATTCATATTTTTCTCCAATCATTAAAGTTGGATATTCAGTAGATGAAATTAAAACATCCAAAAGTGATGTTAGTGATGCATTAGAATTAGAAATAGCAACTAATGGTTCAATTTCTCCAACAGATGCAATTTCTATGGCGAGTAAGATATTGATTAATCATTACACACCGCTTGCAGAAATTAATGAAGTAATTAATAATCACGAATTTATAGAAGAAGAGAAAAAACAAGATGATTCAACATTATTATCTATTCCAATCGAAGAATTAGATTTAAGTGTAAGATCATACAATTGTTTAAAAAGACAAGGTATCGAAACAATTCATCAAATTATTGATAGAAACAGAGCTGATGTAGAAAAAATTAGAAACCTAGGTAAAAAATCATTTAAAGAAATTTTACAAAAAATTGATGAAAGAAATTTGAAATTTAAGGATGAAAGGTAATATTTATGTCTTATATAAATAAAAAAGGAAAAACTACATCTTGAAGATTAATGGTTATTAGACAACAAGTTTCTGATGTTTTAGCTTATGGAAAAATAATTACTACATTAACAAAAGCAAAAGAAACTAAAAGACATGTTGATAAAATAATTACTCTAGGAAAAAAGGGAACACTAGCAGCAAGAAGACAAGCAGCAAGTATTTTATTAAATACGACAGTTGCAACAAAAGATGAATTAGTTAAAAAACTATTTGATGATATAGCGAAAAAATATAAAACTAGAAACGGTGGATACACTAGAGTTTTAAAACTTGGTAAAAGACAAGGTGATAACACTGAAGAAGCTATTATTGAATTAGTATAAATAATAAATAAAAAAACCACAAGATAAACGTGTCCCCTATTAGTGGACAATAATTAGAAAACCTGTCTCGCATAATTGCAAGGAGATAG
>CASDUM010000085.1 GCA_949283985.1 uncultured Mycoplasmataceae bacterium
CTTGTTATATGATCTACTCTTATTTTGAAAAAAGAAAAAATAAAGATAACTATAAAAAAATGTACAAAGATAAATTGAGTGAATTATCAAATAAAACCCAAGAAGAAATAAATAATGAAATAATTAATAATTTTGAACATTTTATTGATGAAGAAACACAAGATAAGCTGGATGAAATTAAAAATATAAATGAAGAAGAAATAAATATAAAAATAAATAAAATCATTCTTGACTCGATGGAATCATTAGTATCAACATATGTTGAAAAAACAGAGGATTTTATAGAAATTCCAGAAGAATTAAAAGGAAGATTTATTGGAAAAGATGGATTGAATATTAAGTTAATTGAAAGGTTAACATTATGTCAACCATTCATTAATAAAAATGAAAATTGTATTAGAGTTAGTTCATTTAATAGTATTAGAAAAGAAATAGCTATTAGATTAATAAAAAAATTGATTAAACTTAAAACTTTTGATAGAACTAGAATAGAAAAATATTATGAAGTAACTTGCAATGAATTTGATGAAGAATGTATTAGAATAGGTAAAAAAACAATCAATGACTTAAACATTAAAAATGTTGATGAAAAACTTCTTAAATATATTGGAAGATTAAATTATAGAACATCATTTAAGCAAAATGTTCTTATCCATTCTATAGAATGTTTTTACTTATCAAAAAATATAGCGAAAGAATTATTGCTTGATGAACAATTAGCAGGAGAATGTGCATTCTTTCATGATATTGGTAAATCAATAGATTTTGAAGAAAATGGCGATCATGTTAAATCAGGGGCAAATTTAGCAAAACAATTTAATCTAAATAAATATATAATAAATGCTATAGAATCTCATCATGATGATGAAAAAGAAATATCTATATATTCAACTATAACAAAAATTACAGATAAAATTTCTGCGTCTAGACCTGGTTCCAGAAATATTTCTGAGCAAATATCAATTGAAAGAATTTCTGAATTAGAAAAAATTTGTATGTCAATTGATGGAATAAAAAATGCTTATGTTGTAAGAAATGGAAAAGAAGTTATAGCCATCATAGATAATAATAAAATTTCATCAAAAAAATGTAAAATAATTGCAGAAAAAATTAAAAAAGAAATATCTAAGAATGATAAAACTAACTATTGGGATATAAAAGTAACTGTTATATATGAAGAATCATATTCAATATAAAATAAAAAATAGTGATTAAATCACTATTTTTATTTATCTAATCCTTTATAAGAATCATCTATTAAAACAATACTTGATCTTTTTAAATTATATTTTTCATGTAATTCATCAACCTTGTCTTTATAGTTCGGAAGAATATTTAATAAATCATCTACATAATGAACACTTACACCATAATTTAAACCAAAGAATGTTTGTAATCTTTCTTTATCAGTAATAACAATAATAGAGGCAGCTGGTCTAATATTAGAAAGAGCTCTAATTTTTTCAATATCATTACCAAAATAGAAAATTGCATCATATGGAAATTCAGAATTACCTATTGTTCTTTTTGGTTCGATTTGTTTTGCAATTTTTTCTACAGTTTTACCAAATGTTCTCTTTGAAAAGATTGTTTCTTGGAAATAAACTTCTCTTGCTCTTTGATAATCAAATAATTCTTCTGATTTTAAATTTATGTTTGACATAACTGTTACAGCATTAACTGGATCAATACCATTTGCAGATTCTCCAGAAAGCATTGTAGCATCTGCTCCTCTTTCTACAGCAAAGAATACATCAGTAACTTCTGCTCTTGTTGGTTGTTTTTTAGTTTCTAATGAATCTAACATTTGAGTTGCAACAATTACTGGTTTACCTTGGAATCTACATGCTTTAATCATGTATTTTTCTCAAAAAGGAACTTCATAATAAGGAATTTCAAGACCTAAATCACCTCTAGCAACCATAATAGCATCCGAAACACTTATAATATCATCAATATTTTTAATTGCTAATTTAGTTTCTATTTTTGAAATTATTTGAATGTGTTCCGCATTATACTTTTTTAAAACCTCCTTGATTTCTCTTACATTATCAACTGTGTTAACAAATGATGCAGCTATATAATCATAACAATTTTCAACTGCAAATTTAATATCATTGTGTTCTTTTTCTGTCATAAAAGGCATTGAATAATCTGCATTTGGAAGATTAATTCTTTTGTTAGAAGTTAATTTATGTGTACTTGCAGCTTCACCGATTATTTCATGTTTAACATTATCTATTTTTTTAGCAATAACTTCTAGTTTACCATCATCAAGATAAATTGGATCTCCAACTTTAACATCGTTTTCCATAAAATATTCTGGAGATGATGGATAAACAGAAAATTTTTTACTAGTACCTACATTTTCTCTATCATTTGTTAAAATAACAACTTCATCACCTTTTTTAATTTCAACTCCTCCATCTTGAATTTTACCAACTCTAATTTCAGGACCTTTAGTATCTAATAATAAGGAAACTTTAGTATTTAATTTTTTTTCTACTTCTCTAATTAAATCAACTCTAATTTTTTGTTCTTCATGATTACCATGAGAAAAATTAAATCTAAAAACATTAACACCAGCTTTAATTAAAGCTTCAATATTTTTCTTTGATTGTTCAATAATTTCCTTATTTTTAGGATCTTTAAAAGCTTCAAATGAGAAAATTTTTCCTGTTACCGATGGACCTAATGTTGCTATAATTTTTGTTCTTTTAATATGATCTTTCATCTTATTCTCCTTTTTACTAAATATAATAATACAATATCTTATAAATTTTTATTCACAAATTTATTCACGATTTCCATTCTTGATGGAGTTTTCATTTTAATAGCTTTGTCTACATCAATAAATTGTAATTTACCATTTTTAAGTGCTGAAACAAAATTTTTGTTTCCTGCATCAAAATGATCAATTGCACCAGCAGTTAAGATGGTAGCATTGTATAAATCAAGTGCTGTAGGTGTTCCAGCTCTTTGAGAATAACTTAAAACATTAAGTCTAATTTTTTCTCCAATTTTTGATGATGCATAATTACACATCTCTTTAAGTGACAATCTACCATCAACACCATAAAGCAATTCTGTTACTAAAATAACAATTGACTCTTTCTCTGATTTTCTAAGTTTTTTTACTACTTCAGTAAATTGTTTTTCATCTAGAATGTTATCTTTAGTAATTATATAATCAGCCTCAGTTGCAACTCCAGCCATCACTGTTAAATCAGGGCATTGTCTTCCCATAATTTCAATAACAGTTATAAAATTATGTGATTCCATTGTCGTTCTTATTTGTTTAATTGATTCAACTATATTATTTAAAGATGAATCGAATCCTACAGTGTAATCAGAAGAACCAATATCGTTATCAATAGTTCCTGGGATACCTATTCCATTAATACCTTCTTCAGTTAGTCTTAACAATCCTATATAACTTCCATTACCACCACATACAAAAACTGTATCAATGTTGTTTTTTTTAAGATTTGAGATTGCTACTTTTCTAATATTTTCATCTTTAAATTCAGGAAATCTAGAAGATTTAATTATTGTTCCTGCTCTATCATATATCATTCTTACATCTTTTAATGACGCTTTTTTAATTTTATTTTTATATAAACCTTCATACCCTTCATATATAAAATATGGTTCGTAACCTTTATCAATAGAATACTTAACAAATGTTGAAATAACCTTATTCATACAAGTAGCATCGCCACCTGAAGTTAATATTGCAATTTTTTTACTATCTTTTTTCATTATCAAAACCCAAAATATAAATTAAATGTTTTTTGTTCACCTAATATTTTTTTGCATTTGATACCGTATTGTTCATTAATGAATTTTTCTATTTTAGATATATCATTGCCATTGGTATCTTTTCCTTGAAGTAGATAAATTAATTTTGGTTTTTCTTTACCAATTATTTTCTTTATTAGGTTAATTGATGCTTCTACTATATTTTCATTTGAAGAAATAATTTCTTTATTTTCTATTCCGATGTAATTACCTTTTTGTACGTGTAATCCTTTTTTTGTTTTTAAAGTTTTAACTGAAGTTGAAATCATACCTATTTTTGAAGATTGAATAGCTTTATTCATATATCTTAAATTTGTTTTAAAATCAGCTTCAATTTCTAATGACATTAATGCAGACATCATTTCTAGTGGATTTCTAGCTTTAATTAATAGAAAATTAATATTATTTGATTTTAATTGTATAGCTTGTTCAGCACTTAGTATTATGTTTGAATCATCAATAATAATGATTATATTCTTTGATTTAACTTCTTCAATTTTATTTATAAAATCATTAATTGATGGATTACCAGTTTTTTCTGTATTAATAAATGTTGAAATACCAAATTCTGACTTAAGAAATTTACCATATTTTTGAGTTGGCACAGTAACAATGATTTTAGTTTTATCAGAAAGTTTCATTGACTTTAATAATTCATTTCGTGGAACTTCACTATTTTTTTCAAAAAATTGTTCAGTCATATTTTCTATTTTAATCTTCAA
The DNA here is from genome assembly GCA_949283985.1 of uncultured Mycoplasmataceae bacterium. Lineage (GTDB taxonomy): Bacteria > Bacillota_I > Bacilli_A > Mycoplasmatales > Mycoplasmoidaceae > CAMREV01. The sequence goes on from CASDUM010000085.1 coordinate 4,524, forward strand.
AAACTCCCCATATTTTTGACCAATTTCTAGCATTCTATAAGGTTCAAAAGTATGAATATGAACTTTCACTAAATCATCATTTAAAACTAAAACTAAAGAATTTCCGATTGATAATAATTCTTTTTCAAAACTATCCATATTGAAGTTTGATTTTTTTACCTGTTCTGGAAATAGTTTGTAATTTAATTGACAAATGAATTCACAACAATATCCAAATCCTTCTTCATAAATTTCTTGTCTTTCTGGAGAATCAATAAATGATACTTTTTTTGTTGGAGTTGTTTTTTTAACTATTTTCTTTGTTTGAACTACTAGTTCATTAGTATTACCATTATCAATAGCTTCATACATTCCTTGAAAGAATATAGCTAAACCATAAGCACCTGAATCAACAACACCTGATTCTTTTAAACTTGGAAGCATATCAGGGGTCATTTCAACAATTTCAAATGATCTTTTTTCTACATAACTAAAAATTTCTTTAACATCATTAAAAGTATCTTTTTTAGCTTGTATTTCTTCAGAAAGCATTCTTATTAATGTTAAAATAGTTCCTTCTATTGGTGAGCTAACACTTTTATATGACCTTTCTTTTGCTGCTAAAAAACAATCTGGTAATTCTTTAAAAGAAAGTTCATTTTGTCCTTCTTTTATTGGATCAAAAAAACCTCTAAAAATTTGAGAAAAAATTACTCCAGAGTTACCACGAGCATTCATTAATAACTGTCTATTAAAATTTTTAGCAAATTCAAACAATGTAATATCATCCATGTTTTTAACCATTTCATATGCACCAATAATCGATGTTTTCATATTAATACCAGTATCACCATCTGGGACCGGAAAAACATTTAGGTCATTTATGTATTCAAAATTTTCAGAAATTTTATTAGAACCAAATTCAATCATTTTCAATATAGTTTTAGTATTGAGACTTTTCATTTGTATTTCCTTTCTATTTTTTAATAATTAAATCAATTGAAAAATTCTTATCATTAGTTTTATCAGTTAATTTATATCTAATTTGTTCTAAAATTTGTTTAGAAACTTCTATTACATTAATATCATCTGATAAATGTATATGAATTATAATTTTATTTCCACTTATTACAATATCATCTTCTTTAATAGATTTTTTTACACCTGGTATTATACTAATATCAATTTTAATCATTCCTAATATCATTTTTTTTGAAAACATAGTATACCTTTAAAATACATATATATAAAATTATATTATATTTTGTTTAAATGTATGTATAAACTAGGTGTTATATAAATTGTTAAATTATAACTTTCCATTAACATTAAAAATATGTATAAACTAGGAGTTATTACTCTCCTAGCATATATTTAACAGAATAATATAGAGGTAGGAATTTAGGTTCATCTATACCTATAATGTTATCATTTATATTAAAAATATCAACTTTGACTAATAATTTAGCTTTTATAAAATTAATTCATTCATCAAAGAAATTAATAGATGAAGATATATATAATTCATCAATTTCCATTCTTTTTAGTGTTATTTCTTCATAAAAACTATTAATATTAGAAATTAACTCAATTAATCAGTTTGAAAA
>CASDUM010000086.1 GCA_949283985.1 uncultured Mycoplasmataceae bacterium
TGAAAAATTAATCGTTTTTTTAATATTAGAAATATCTAAGTTATTTAATCTATTAACTTGATTTGTAAAATCTTTTCTAATTCTTGAATCTTCAAATTTGAACATCGAATCAATTGCTCCAATAATTTTTAAAAAATCTGATATTGATTCTGATTTTTTAATATAGATGATTTTATTTGATCTTCTTTCAATTGTTTTTGTCTCAATATTTATCAATTCAAAACATTTATTTATCATTTCATATATGTTATCATTTTTAACTCTAAATTCTAAATGATAAGTTGATGATGTTGGCGAATTAACACTACCCATTGATAAGAAAAAACCAATTAAGTAATCAACTACATTATCTTTATTTATTTCTAAATCATTATTAAAAAGTTTTAAATCCGTTTCAATTTCTTGAGTATTTCCAGAAACTGACATTTTATACTTTTTAATTTTTCCAAAATAAAATTCAGAGAAATAAAAATGTTTATGAATATCATAGTATTTTACAAGTATGTTATGTACGAATCTTAATATAAAAGGAAACGAAGAGAATATGTCAAATGTTAAATCTTGTGAATTTATATTTATTTCTAGTGTTGATAGAAGAAATGACTTTAAAATATTTTTTTCTTGCTCATTAGAATATGTATTTCTTGTTATTTCTTCTTTCACTTCATTTGTAAATGAAATCATAATCAATACAAAACACAAAACAACATGTGTTTTGTGTTTAAATTTATTATTTAATTAATGATTCTTTTTTCATTAAATCCACAAGAGCTGATATTGCGTTTTCTTCATCTGGACCATCAACAATTAATTCAATTTCAGTATCTTTTTTAATACCAAGTGCCATAATATTGATAATAGATCTAGCATTTGCTGATTTAGAATTAGCTTTTATTTCAACTTTTGATTGGAATTTTGAAGCTTCTTGGGCAATTTGACTAGCTGGTCTTGCGTGAATTCCAATTGGATCAATAATTTTTGTTGTAATACTTTTCATATTTTTCTCCTTGTTTATATAAGCATGTATATTATAAATCATTTTTTATTATATTAATGGATAAATTACATTAATAAATTTCATTTTTAATTTTTTATATCATGGTTGAGATTCATATAATTTTTTAAAATCTGATTTTTCTGAATTGGCAATAATATTATCGATATATTTAGAAAAATCTAAATAAACCTTTTTATCCTTAATAATGAACATTGTTTCAAAGTTAATAATTAATGAACGATAATCCATATTGTTTGTACCTACAAAAACATCATTATCTATTATCATCGCTTTTGTGTGAATAAATCCATCAAATAAATGAATATTTATTTTATTTGAAAACTTTGGAAACATACTCATATTTGCTTCAATAATAAATGGTTTATTATCTGGTCTTTTTGGTAGCACTATATTAACTTCTATACCTGATAACGCTTTATAATTTAGAATATGAATTATAGAGTTATTTAATGCAAAATAAGGTGACAAAATTGTTATTTTATTTTTTGCATTTGAAATATATGAAAGAATTAAATTAGTCATCGTTTTATATTCAGAATAAGGTTCTGAATCAACAGTTAATATTTTAACTTTTTCTTTTGCTTTATTTATTTTAAGTTTTGATAATTCTTCTTCTATCTTATCATTATATTTTCTCTTTGAAGAATTATAGAATCAATCATAAATAAAAGATAAATTTAGACTATTGACAATCTCTCCTTCTAGATAGAAGTTTGTATCGTTTCAGTTGCAATATTCTTTTCTAAGGTTAAGATATTCATCACCAATATTAGAACCGCCAGTTATACAATATTTATTATCAACAATGATACTTTTTCTATGACTTCTAAAATTAATCATCGACATAAACCTTGTTATAATTGGTGGATTAAAAACTGATACTTCTATTCCGTTATCAATCATTTCACTAATCATTCTTTTAGAAAAACGACCATGTGAACCAACATAATCATACATGAATTTAACTTTTACACCATCTTTACTTTTTTTAATCAATGCATTAATAATTGTTTTTAAATATAAGGATTCTGCAATGATGTAATATTGAATATTAATATTCTTTTTTGCTTTTTCAATTATTTCTAGTGATCTTGCTAATAATTCATAATTAGAAAGGAAACAAATGTTGTTGTTTTCATATATTGGATTTCCTTGGATATTAAATATTGTTTTAATATTTTGATCGTCACTATCTTTTATAAATTTTTCAGTAAATGTATAATCATGTTTTGAAAATAATAATTCTTTATTTTTTTTACTTTCATCAATTGATAATAGCTTAAAAGGAATTGTTCCAAACATTAAGAATATAAATATACCGAAAAGTGGAACTAATAAAACTAAATTTCATGAAGCTTTAACTTCTATTATTCTTTTTGAAAAAAATATTCATATACCAAATCATATTTGGACAAGATAAATTGAAGTAATAATTATTGGAGCAATATATCAAAGTTCTTTTGATAAAGATAATAATATTATAAATACTAAAGCTAATACAATACAAGACAAAGAAACAATTGATAATAATGTTACAAAAATTCTTCTTCTTCTTTGCAACATTATCTAGTTATACTTTCCAAATATTCTTCTAAATCTTTAATAACATTATTGTATTCTTTTTTATCTTTCAAAGAAAATCCAGCAGCAAATTTATGCCCACCGCCTTTATACTTTTCTGCAATATGATTAATTGGAATATTAATACTTCTTAGTGAACCTTTTCATTTCTTTAGATTTTTATCATAATATAAAGTTGTTCATATTTTTACATCTTTGATATTGCTTAATACATGAACCATTGAATGTTGTATTTTAATTTTGAATTTTTTATATGCCCTAGATGGGATAATAGCATGGGCAATTCCATTTTTTATTTTCATTCTTTTAAATATATATGATGAAAATAATATTTGTTCTTTCGATTTTGTATAAATTGCAGTATGAACATCTGCTCTATTAAAACCAGTTTTAACTAATTGATATGCAATATAGTAAGTGTCTGGTGTTGTGTTGTAGTGAAGAAATCTTCCAGTATCTGTTATAATCCCAGCATAAAAATACTTTGCAGTCTGACTAGAAAGTTTTAAACCACTATTTATTGCTAATGATGCTCACATTTGACATGCGGATGGAAAAATTGGATCTATTCATTCGATATTACAAAAATTTTCTACTTCAACATGATGATCAACTCTAATTGTTTCAATACATAATTTATGCTTACCAGTATAAACTCTTGCCTCATTACCTGTATCTGAAACAATTCCAAGTGATTTAGAAATGAATTGATCATCTACCTCGATATCATCATCATTGAAAATTGTTGATAAGTATTCCTTTTCAATTGTGTCTAATCCAATAATTTTAACAACTTTATTAGGAAAATTCTCTTTAATAAATTCTTTAACTCCAAAACATGATCCTAAAGCGTCAAAATCAGGTGCTTCATGAAAAAATAAAGAGATATTTTCATACTCATTTATTTTTTTTAATATCGATTTTTGAACTTGTGATAATTGTTCATTATTATTTAAATCCATATTAATTCTCCTTAAATAATGTTTTTATAATTTGTTTTTCAAATTCATTAATAAAGATTAAATTTTTTTCATATTTAATGGCTTTATCTATCGTTGGCTTTGTTATAGGATTTCTAGGTGCAAAGATTGAGCATGAATCTTCATATGGTTTAATTGATATTTCATATGTCCCAATTTCTTTTGCAATCTCAATAACTTCAAGTTTGTCAAATGTTAATAACGGTCTAAAAATCATAATATCATCTATTGAAGATGATATAGTATTCATACTTTCAATAGTTTGTGAAGCAACTTGACCAATAGATTCACCAGTCGCAATAGCAAATGCATTTATTTTTTTAGCAACTTCTTTAGCGATTCTAAAAAATGATCTTCTCATTAATGTTATTTTATAAGACTCATTCTCAACATGGTTTAATTCATGTAAAATATCTGTAAAATTTACAACAAATAATCTAGAATTTTGAACTCTTCCATTTAATGATATCTTTCTAATTAAATCTTGTGTTTTCTCAAGAGACTTATCTGTTGTGTATGGAGGAGTGATAAAAGTAATATAATCAATGCTACATCCTTTTTTTTGTAACAAGTATGAAGCAACTGGAGAATCAATTCCTCCAGACAATAATACAAGTACTCTTCTATTTGAACCAGTTGGAAAACCACCTGCACCTTTTATTTTTTGTGAATAGACAATAAAATTTTTATTTTGTACTTCAATCATTAAACACAATTCAGGATTATGAACATCAACATGAATATTACTATTATTTTTTAAAATATTACCAGAAACAATTCTAATAATATCTTTTGAATTGTATTCATAATTTTTATCTTTTCTTTTACAATCAATTTTGTAAGTGTTATATGATAATGATAAATTAAAAGATAACTCTTTTAATTTGTCAATATCTCTATTTATTATATATGATGGTAAAATTCATTGAATACCTGGAATGAACTTTAGAATATTTATTATCTTATTCTCGTTATTTTTATCATCAAAAAAAATTTTAATATTATCATATTCTTTTATAATGTTAACTCCATTTATTTTTGATAAAGCTTTTTTTATATTAGAGTTAAGTAAATTTATAAAATCATTTTTATTTTTTCCTTTTAAAGAAAGTTCACCATATTTTATATATATAAAA
>CASDUM010000087.1 GCA_949283985.1 uncultured Mycoplasmataceae bacterium
AATCTTTGTCTCTTCTTTTGAAAATTGATAAATCTTTACCATTAAAATAATTTGTAATAATTGTGGCTACTTCTTTTGAAATAAAAGCATCAATTCTTCCTGATAATAATTTTTCTTTTATTGATTTTGATTCGATTTGATCAATATTTTTATAAATTTCTTCTAGAGAACCATATTTAATTATTAAATCGATTGCTGTTTTTTCGCCAATTCCTTTAACTCCAGGAATACTATCAGAAGTATCACCTGCTAGCGACTTAAAATCAACAATTTGACTCGGATTTAAACCATTGTTTAAATTTGAAAAATTATCAATTGTATTTGTTATATTATCTGAACTTCCATTTTTTAATAATGTAACATTTGTATAATTATTAACTAATTGTAATAAATCCCTGTCAGATGAGATTATGTCAACATAAATATTATTATCTGATAATAATTTAGCAACAGAACCAACAACATCATCAGCCTCAATTCCAGATTCACAAAACACATTAAATCCAATATATGATGACATATTCTTAATCATATCTATTTGAGGAATTAGTTCTACAGGGGTTTTTTTTCTATTTCCTTTATAACCATCTAATTTTTCTTTTCTTGATTCTGAACCACCTCTATGGTCAAAAGCTATAACTGCATAATCATAATTATCTTGATTAATTAAATTATTAATCATTATTGACATAGTTCTTAATGCATTAGTATATGGAATATTATTTTTTTTATAATATTCTAATTGCTTATATGTAGCAAAAAATGCTCTAAACATTAAAGAATTTCCATCAATAACTATTGCTTTTTTTCTACTCATTTAATACCTCAATTAATTTTGATAATCTCTTTCCTTTTTGATCAAATTTAATTTCACAAATAATTTTTTTATTTTCTGATATTTGATGTTTTATTGATTCATAGGAGAAACATGTTAAGTTTTGAACTTCATTTCCTTGCACTCTAATAAATGCCATTAATTTACCAAACTTAGTCATTGTTTCTGTAATTTTTAAAATTCTAACTAAACAATTTCCAACTTGATTAGATTCATCAATTTCAGATAAATTAATAAGATTAAATTTTTGTATTAACTCTTTATCGACATCATTATCAAATGTTGTCTTATCAAAAGAATAACCTAACAATTCAAATTGCTTTCTTGCCAATTCTTCATTATTTATAATATTATCTTCTTTTCAATTTGGTTCAAATATATATTCACCTGTAGACGTTATATTTTTTGATGAATCAATTGCTAATTGTAAATTATCAAGATAATATTGTCTTGATTTTCCTAGTTCATCAAATGCTCCAGAAAGTATTAATGAATTTATTGTTGATTCACCAATTCCATTTGTTATTAATCTATAAACTAATTTCCCAAAGTCATTAAAATCTTCTTTATATTTATCTCTAACTGAAATTATTTTTTTAGATGTTTCTAATCCTATTCCTTTTATATTTGAAAGACCAAAATAAATTTCGTTTTTGTAAATAATAAAATTTTTATTAGATCTAATAATTGATGGTTTATTAATTTTAATTCCTCTTGAAACACAGTCATTACAATATGCATTTATTTTATCGTGATTACCATCAACAGACGATAATAAAACACTCATAAATTCAATTGTAAAATGTTCTTTTAAAAAAATCATATAATAGCTAATTAATGCATAGCAAATTGAATGCGAGTGATTGAATCCATAACTTGCAAATTTCTCAATATATTTAAAAATATCAATTGCATGTTTTTTGCTATACCCATTCGATATTGCTCCTTCAAGGAATTTTTCTTGAATTTCTTGAAGTTGAGAACTATCTTTTTTTGACATTATTTTTCTTAATGTGTCTGCTTCTGAATTTGTAAAATTAGCAACTCTTCTAGAAATATCCATAACTTGTTCTTGATAAATTATTATTCCATTTGTCGGATTAATTATGTTATCAATTTTTGGATCTATTGATTGGTATTTTTCTTTTGAAAATCTTCTCTCAACAAATGCCGGTATATTTTCTTGAGGCCCTGGTCTAAATAACGCAGAAACAATTGATATATCTTCTATAGATTGAGGTTTAATTTTTGCTAGTGTTGATCTCATACCTGGAGATTCTAATTGGAATATTCCAAGTGTTTTTGCATTTGAAGCTGCTTCAAATGATTTCTTATCATTTAAAGGTATATCAGATAATTTAATCTCATTTCCAGTAGTTATTTTAATTAATTTTAAAATATTATAAATTATTGTTAAATTACTTAGACCTAAGATATCCATTTTTATTAATCCAAGCTCTTCTAAATATTCCATTGAAACTTGCGTTGTTGTAGCATTGTTAATACCGGCTTGTGTTGGTATTACATCGTTTAGTTCTTCATTCGATAAAACAATTCCTGCCGCGTGAGTTCCAACTTGTCTTGGACAATTAATAATACTTGATGCTATTTTAAATAATTGTGGATAATTATTATAAAATCCCTTTAGCTCACTTGAATTTTCAACTGCACCAGTTAAATCTTCATCATGTTTTATTGAAATAAGTTTTGTCATTCTATTTAATATTTTTAAGTCAATATCTAAAACTCTTCCAACATCTTTTAAAGCCATCTTTGATTTAATTCTTTGAAATGTTATGATATGAGCAACATGATTGTATCCGTATTTGTTAAAAATATGTTCTATGATTTCATCTCTTCTAACATCCATAACATCAATATCAATATCAGGCATTGATTTTCTTGATGGATTTAAAAATCTTTCAAAAATAAGATTGTACTCAATAGGATCAATAGAAGTAATGTATAAACAATAAGAAACTAATGAACCAGCTGCAGAACCCCTACCTGGTCCAATTAATATATTTCTTTTATAAGCTTCCATTACAAAATCATTAACAACTAAGAAGTAATCATTAAATCCCATACTATCAATTACAGATAATTCATATTCTAATCTTTCAATATATTTTTCAGAGTAATTAGGAATTCTTTGTTTTAATCCTTCAAAACATAGATTCCTTAAATATTCCCTTGAGGACATATTATTAGGGGTTCGAAATTTGATAATATCGGTTTTTTGTTGAGTATTATCATAATCTATAAGTTCAATGAATTTTTTAGTATTTTCATTGTCATTTATATTTATATTATTAAGAAAACATTCTTTCTTTGAATCATTAATTTCATTTAATAATTTATTATTAGCAATTGCTCTTAATGCCTTATATGAAACAAAATCATCCTTTGTAGCAAAATATACTTCATTAATTGGTAAATAATTTTCATATTTTGGATTTGATGAAAAAATATATTTAGAATTGTATTCGTTCTTACCAGATTTAATTATTACAATGACATCATCAAGAAAATCATTTATATCAAATTTTTTATGTGATAAAATATTTGACGAAATCTTTACGATATTTTTAAAACCTTTTTTAGAAGTTGCAAATAAAATAATATTTCTATTTGTATCTAATATTTCAAGTCCAACTATTGGCTTTATATTATTTTTTTCCGCTTTCTTTCTGAACTCAATATAT
>CASDUM010000088.1 GCA_949283985.1 uncultured Mycoplasmataceae bacterium
TAGTATATTTTTATACTATTATTAAAATAATTTGTAAAATTAACGTTTTGTAAATTGTGGTCTTCTTCTTGCTCCGTATAGACCATATTTTTTTCTTTCTTTTACTCTAGCATCTCTAGTTAATGTTTTTTCAGCTTTAAGAATTTTTTTGAATTCTTCATTAGCACAAACTAGAGCTCTAGCGATACCTAATCTTATAGCTCCTGCTTGCCCTGTAAAACCACCACCAGAAACTTTAACAAAAATATCATAACTATTTTCAGTATTAGTTAATGTTAATGGAACTTTCATTTCTTGAATAACTAATGAGTTAGGAAAGTAGTTTTCAGGAGTTTTATCATTAATTGTAATTTTACCAGTTCCTGGTACCATTTTAACTTTTGCTACTGAAGTTTTTCTTCTTCCTAAACCTTTAAATTCTATATTTGCCATATTTTATTCTCCTATTTTTCTAATTTAATTATTTCTGGTTTTTGAGCTTCATGATCATGTTTTTCGGTTTTGAAAACGTGTAATTTTTTAATTATTTGTCTTGATAATCTATTTTTTGGAAGCATATTCTTAATTGCATCATAAACTAATTCATCAGAATATTTTTCAATCATAGTCTGAACTGATCTTTTTCTCATGCCACCAATATATCCAGAATGATTGTATCTGAACTCTCTTTCTGCTTTATCAGATGATACTTTAACTTTATTTGTGTTAATAATAATTAAATTATCACCACAATCAACATTTAATGTAAAATCAGGTTTATTTTTTCCTCTAAGAATGTTAGCAGATTCAACTGCAAGTCTACCTAATATCAAATCTGTTGCATCAATTAAATATCATTTACGATTTTTAGCAGCTTCTTCTTTTTTAACCATTGTTGTTTTTTGCATAATATTTACCTCTTTAATAAAATAATATTAATATTCTTTTTTGTATCATTCATCACCTTTTCTGATGATATCTTCTATTTTGCTCTTTCCAGTACCACAAGGAATTAAGTTACCAAATATAACATTTTCTTTTAAACCATATAAGTGGTCAACTTGTCCTTTAACTGAAGCATCAGTAAGAATTTTTTTTGTGTCTTGGAAAGATGCAGCAGATAAGAATGAATCACTTTTAGAAGGAGCTTCATCTAATCCAAATATTAAGTTAATTGCTGTTGCTGGTTTTTTATTTGTAGTTTTAAAGATTTTTTCATTCTCAAGTCTAAATGTATTAATATCAACAATTTGACCTGCAAAGAACTTAGTATCTCCTGAATCAAATACTTGTACTCTATTAGTTAGTTGTCTAATAATTACTTCAATATATTTATCAGAAATTTCAATACCTTGTGATCTATAAACTTTTTGAACCTCTTTTAAAATATACGTTCTAACTTTGTCGACACCAGCAACTTTTAATAGTTGTTTAATATCGATAGAACCTTCACAGATTTTATCTCCTCTTTCAACTTCTTGACCTTTTTCAACTCTTAATGGAGTGTTGTAGTTAATTCTGTATGTAATTTCATCTTTGTTATTTTTAATTGTTACTTCTCTTGTTTCATCAACAACATTGATAGAATTTACTTTACCGTTAATTTCAGAAATAGTTGCTCTTTCTCATTCTTTTGGAGGGATTACATCAAATAATTGTTTCAATCTCTCAAAACCTTGAGCAATGTTAGCTCCACCTGATACCCCACCAGTATGGAAAGTTCTCATGGTAAGTTGTGTGCCTGGTTCACCAATTGATTGTGCAGCAATTACACCAATTGCTGTATATCTTTCAACTAATTCATTAGTTGTTAAATCAGTACCAAAACATTTTTGACATACACCATGAATTGACTTACATTTTAATACAGATCTAATTTCAACACTGTCAATTCCTGCAGACACAATTTCTTTTGCGTTATCTTCTGTAATTTTTTCTCCTGCTTTAACAATCACTTTCTTGGTTTTTGGATTTACAACATCATAAATTGGAAATCTATTTGTTAATCTTTCTTCTAGAGATTCAATTACTGTACCAAGTTTAGTTTCAACTATTTCTTTTACAATCACACCTGAAGTTGTACCACAGTCAATATCGTTTACAATAACTTCTTGAGTAGCATCTACAAGTTTTCTTGTCATATATCCAGATTTAGAAGTTTTCATAGCAGTATCTGTCATACCTTTTCTTGCACCATAAGAAGAGTTAAAGTATTCAGATATTGTTAAACCTTCAATGAATGAGTGTTTAATTGGAATTTCAATTGTATCTTTAATGATTTTTGATTTTTGTTTTTGATCATAGTTATATGACTTACTCATTAACCCTCTCATTCCAGATAATTGAGTGAAGTTAGAGATATTACCTCTAGCGCCAGAGTCAGCCATAATTACAATTGAATTATTTTTGTATTCGGGTTTATTAATTAATTCTTTAATATCTTGAGAAACTTTATTAGTTACATCATTTCAAATAGCAACTACTCTTGTATATCTTTCATCATCAGTTAATCAACCTTTGTTAAATCATTGTTTTAATTCTTCTACTTTCTTATCGGCTTCTTTGAAGTACTCTTCTTTTTTATTGTATGAAGGTACATCAAAAGCAGAAATTGTTGTTGCAGATTTTGTTGAATATTCAAAACCAATATTCTTAATTTTATCCATTGTTTCAGGGACAACTTCTAAAGGATAATTTTTGTGAAGAATGTTAATTATATTTGATAATGTTTTTTTGTCAAAAGGTTTTTTAAGAATTGCATTTTTAATAGCTTCTCTTGGATCTTTTCCTGCTTCAACTATATCATCAGATGAAACATCTTTACAATCTGGTGAGTTAATATATTTCATTGATTTTGGAAGTAAATCATTTAAGATAACCTTACCAACAGTTGTAATTAAAATACCATCTTTAACAAATTGTTTTTCAGGGAAAGCGGATGTTGGAATACCTATAAGTGAGTGAACGTTTACTTTTTTCATTGAGTAAACAGATTTTAATTCATCAATTGAACCAAAAATAATCCCCTCACCTAATTGGTTTTTCTTTTCCATTGTTAGATAATAGTTACCTAAAACCATA
>CASDUM010000089.1 GCA_949283985.1 uncultured Mycoplasmataceae bacterium
ATAAGATATCTAATCACTTTCCACCAATTCTCTTTAAATTTAATTTCATTAGCTACCTCTAATAAAATTTTACTACTTTATTGAATTAATCAACAAAGAAGTATTTTCCTTTTTCAAATTTATATCTAACTTGATTATCAGAACCTCTGAATTTTTTTGTAGTTGGGTTATCTTTTTCGAATTTACCATCAATTAAATAATCAATATATTTAAATATTTCATCTTTTTTTGATTCAATTAATTGATTTAAAGTAAACCCTGTTCAAACCCAAATACTTTTGTTAGGAAATTTTTCTTTAACAATTTTGCATATTTCTAAAACTTTATCATAATTTCCATCAAATAGTGGGTCTCCTCCAGAAATTGTTAGTCCATCAATATATTTATCTGATAAATATTCTAATAATTTATCTAATGCTTGAATTGTGAATTCTTGTCCTGCTTTTGGATTTCATGTTTCAATATTATGACATCCTTCGCAATAGTGTGAACATCCAGCAACTCAAAGAACTACTCTAGCTCCATCACCATTAACTAAATTACATGTTTCTAATTTCATGTAATTCATTACATTGATTTCCTTTCTCTAATTTCTGCCATTTTAGCATCATTGAATCTTGTATCGCCATGAACTTTTGAATATCCTAAATAACCACAAGTTCTATTAAATTCTGTATATTTTGTGCTTCCGCACTTTGGACATTGACCATTAAAATCAATTCCCATATGTGAACAGTCATCACAATGACAAGCATCAAAATTAACTCCAGAATAAAAACCATGTTCCATTCCTCTTCTAATAATATTTTTTAATGCTTGTGTATTGCTTGGATCAGCAATCCTTGTGTATTGAATATGACCGCCCATAAAATACTGGAATAATTCATGTTCATGATCTTGTTTTTCAAATGGTGAAATTTCTTCACTCACATGACAATGGAATGAATTTGAAAAATATTCTCTTGAAGAAACTTTATCTATTATTCCGAATTTTTTTCTAAATTGTTTTAACTGAGTTCCACACAAACTTTCAGCTGGGGTTCCATATATAGCATATAAAAATCCATCTTCTTTTTTAAATTCTTGAACCTTATCATTAATATGATTCATTACTTCAAGTGCAAATGAATTATCTTGGTAAACAGATTTTTGAATAGCTAGTTCAGATAATTCATTCAATGCAGTAACACCAAATGATGCTGTAAATGTATCAATTACTGGTTTTATACTATCATTAGCTTTTAAATTTCCTTTATAGAATCCACCCTCCATAAATCCAAGTGGATTACAAGAAGCTTTCATTTTTGAAATATATGCATATGTTTTAATATGAATTTTTCTAATTAATTCTAGATAGTAATCTAGCACTTGATAAAAATCTTCATTATTAGTTTTTGCTTCCATATAAATAAAAGGAAGATTTAATGATATAGCACCGATATTTCCTCTACCAATAAATTGAATCTCATTATTTTCATCTCAATATGAACTTAAGTAAGCTCTACATCCCATAGGACTAACTCATTTACCTTCTCTTTTATGATATTTAGGAGACAAATAATCTGGATACATTGATTTTTTAGAACAATCAACTGCTTCATCAAATAATCATTCTAATTCTTTTCCTTCACCATGAAGTTCTGGATCATATAAAAACACTAGTTTTGGGAAAATTTGTATTTTTTTATCTTGCCCTTGTCCATGCTTTCTAACTTCTAAAATAGCTTTTGAAACCATAGTTGCTCAAAACGAAGGATCAGAACCAAAAGTAAATGTTGTAAATGGGAATGAACCTCTTGCACTTACTACTGTATTTAGTTTAACTTCTAATGACTGGATACCTTGTTTTAATTCATTATATGTATCCTTAATTGCTAAACTAATTAATTTTTTATTATCAATATCAATATTATTTTCTCTAAAGAATTTTTTATTTTTATTTAAATGAGATTTAAATGATTTTTCGCAATAATAAGATAATGTTGTATCAATTTCAGGAGTTGTATGACCACCATATTGTTGAGCACTCGATGCCATGATAATATCACCAGCGACATTACAAGCCGATAATATAGTCGTTGGTTCAGTATACTTAAGGTTGTTCATTGTAAATCCACCTTTCATGACTGTTGCTAAATCAAACAAACAACAATTAATAGATGCTAAAAATCTATCAGTGATATCATGAACATAAATGAAACCTTCTTCAACTGCTTCTATTTCTTCATCATTCAAGAAATATTCTTTATATAATTCTCTTAATGTTGATCCGGCTATTAATGATTTTTTTGTCGAGATTAATGAAGAATTTGAATTTGCATTTTCTCTATCAACTTCATACATAATGTATTCAGATTCTTTTTTAATTTCATCAAACATATTATTATTTTTAATTTTATATTCTCTATATGATTTATATGAGTGAGCAACAAGTGGTTCTACTTCAAACAAAGCATCAATTACAATATTATGAATATCAAATACATTAATTTCATCTATATTAAGCTGTTTAATTAATTCTGTAACTTTAACTTCAAGTGTAAGTAAATCTTCTTCACTCAAAATTACACAAGTTCTATCTGCACTTTTTAAAACTGCATTTTTAATTTTAGAAAAATCAAATTTTTCTCTAGATGAATCTTTTTTAATAACTATCATGGCTTCCTCTTTTTTAATTGGGTTATTAAAATATATCACAATCTCGCAAGTTTTGGTTAAAAAAAATATAGATGTTAATTTTTATTAAAAAATCTATATTTTACTTAATATTTCTCTAATATTATTTTCTACTTTATGTAATAATTCATGTGAATTTTGTACTGAATCACCATAAACATTTATATAAAACTTATATTTTGGCTCAGTTCCTGATAATCTAAGTCTTAAGGTATTATTGTTCTTGTAAATTATTTCTAAACAATTTGCGATATCATTCCATCTATTATCTTCAAACTTAAATTCAGAAATAATATTATCTTTATATGATTTAAAAAATTCAACAATTCTTTGCGCTTCTTCTTTTCACTCTAAGCTCTCAATAGTGAATGAAATTGTTTTTCCTGATCAATAACCATATTTTGGGTAAATTTCTTTTTCAAGCACATCAATAAATGTTTTATTTTGTTTAGAATAATAATCAAACATTTCTAAAGCTAGTGCTGCGGCTTGAAAACTATCTTTATCTCTATTAATTGTTGAATTTAAAGAACCAATTGCTTCTTCATATGCAACAATAAAATCTTTTTCTTTATAATTTTCTTCAACAGCTTTTGCTAGTCATTTAAATCCTGTTCCAGTTTTAATTACATCAAAGTTATTTTTTTCTGCAATCTTATCAACAAGATTTGTTGAAACATAAGTTGTTACTAAAAATTTATCTCTATTAAATTTTTTATTTTCTAATAAATAATTAGTAAATAATATTCCCATTTCGTTTCCAGTTAAATAATTTCAAGTTTCATTGTTATCTTTTATAACAACAGCTAATCTATCTGCATCTGGATCTACACCTAATATTATTTTTGCATTTGTTCTATCTGCATATTGTTTAGATAAATCGAATGACTCTTTTTCTTCCGGATTACTTGATGGAGAATTTACAAAATCAGAATTTGGAAAACATTGTTCTGATACAGGAATTATATTTGAGTAACCAAGTGAATTTAAAAAATTAGGAAGTTCATATGATGCTGTTCCATGGTGTGCAGTAAAAATAATTGGAAAATCTTTATCTTCATTTACATCTGTTTTTACTAAGCAACTTCTTGCATCTTTAAAATATTCTAAAATAGAATCTTCATTTAGATATCCAATATATTCTTCATTTAAAACATAAATATTTTCTAGAATAGATTCGTTTTTTGGAAAATATGATTCTATTTCATTCGCTTCTTCTTCGCAAACTTGTCCACCTGTTGAATTATACACTTTAAACCCATTATAATTTTTTGGATTATGACTAGCTGTTATTATTATTGCTCCATCCATTTCATATTTTCTTATAAAATAAGATACAATTGGTGTTGCCAATAACTTATTCTTATCAAATAAAATTGCTTTTATCTTAAATGAAGATAAAACCTTAGCACATTCAAAGGCAAACTTATCTGAATTTTTTCTATTGTCATGAGCAACTAAAATAGTTGGAACTTTAGAAGTACTATTTTTTCTTATGAATTTTGCATACCCTTCTGCTAGTTGTCTATAAACATATTTATTCATTTGGTTAGTACCAGGACCCATAGTAGCTCTAATCCCTGCTGTTCCAAATTTTAGTGGTTTTTCATTAAAATAAAGTTCTATCTCTTTTTGAGAAAAATTTCTCATTTCTTCTTTTTCTTCATTAGTTGTTAAAAAACTATTTAATCACTGTAAGTAAATATTATTCATGGATATCGTCCTTATTATTTTCTTTTGAAAATGATGTTGGTAATAAGTTTTCAAATAATCAATGTTTATATCTCTTGTTTGAATCAAAAATATAGACACTAGATTTTGGATGCATAAATTCAGAAATAAATTGTAAACATATTCCGCATGGAGGAACAAATTTATCTGATGAAGTCATTAGATATAATTCCTTAATTTCTCTTGCTCCTGATGTTACTAAAGAAGTTATTGCTGAACGTTCACCACAAATTGTAGCTCCAAAAGAAATATTCTCAATATTTACTCCATGATGATAATTACCATATTCATCCTTAACAATACATGCAACTTTGAATTTAGAATATGGGCTATATGAATTTTTTAATAATTCTGTTAATTTTAAATATATTTGTTTGATTTCCATAATATTCTCCTTAATTATTTGTTATTAAATTTTCTATTATATTTAGTTTATTATCTATAATTAGTAAATTACATTTTATTTTTTCTTTTATTACACCATATCCTTTTAGTGATAAATTTTTTGTTGTATTATAACTAGAAACTTTCACTACATCTTGAAAGGAACATTTTGTAATTTTATAAAAATTCTTTACTATATCTATATATTTAATTGCAGATCCAGATAAAGTTATTTTATCTTCTAAATAACAATGTTTCTTTATTTTAAATATAGGTAAATCACCTAATAAGTACTCACCATCTTTTAATCCTTTTGGACTTAGTGAATCAGTTATAAGAATAATATTGTTTGCTCCAATTTCATTATATGTATCTTTAATTACATTATTACTTACATGAATATTATCAGCAATTAATTCAGCATTTTTCTTGTTTCCTAAAACATAATTAACTACACCTGGTTGTCTATAAGAAAATTCTTTCATTGCATTGAATAAATGAGTAACTTGTGTTGCTCCATTTTCAAATGCTTTTTTTGTTGTTTCATAATCAGCCATTGTATGACCAATTGATATAAAAGTATTATTATCAATTATTTTTTTGATAGTTTTAATATCATCCATTTCTTCTGGAGCGATAGTTAATATTTTTTTATTTTTATAAATTTCCTTAATTTCATTTATTTCATTAATAGAAAGTTTTTTAATGTAATTTGGATTATGAGCTCCTTTTTTTATTTTAGAGATATATGGTCCTTCAAT
>CASDUM010000090.1 GCA_949283985.1 uncultured Mycoplasmataceae bacterium
ATTCAATTGAATTTAAAAAACCTATCTCCTTGCAATTATGCGAGACAGGTTTTCTAATTATTGTCCACTAATAGGGGACACGTTTAGTTTATTATAACTGATATTTTTATTTGCTAATTTTGATCAATAAAAGGTAATAAAGCTAAAATTCTAGCTCTTTTAATTGCATTTGATACTCTTCTTTGGTGACTAGTACAACAACCAGATTGTTTTTTTGGCATAATTTTATTGTTAAAGTTAATGTATTTTTTTAATGTTTCAACATCTTTATAGTCAACAATTTCAATTCCTTTAGCACAAAATTTACAAAATCTTTTTCTTTTTTGATATTTATATGGTTTACTATGATACTTTGTGTTTTTTGTGTCTTTACCTTCTGTTTTTACATCTTTATTTTCAGCAGTCATTTTCTCTCCTTATTATTCTATTTCATTTAATCAATCAAGATCAACTACTTCGTCTGATTCAGTTGATTCATTATTATTTTCATTATTATAAGCATTAAGATTTGAGTTTTCTTCAAAAATGATTTCTTCATCATTATTAAAATTATTGTTCTTTTGAATGTTAATATCATTAAATGTTCTTTTTTGATTAGGTGATGATAATATTTTTACATTTTCGATAATAATGTTTGTGTTATAAACTTTATCACCTTTACTGTTAACATAATCAGTTCTACTTAATCTTCCATCAATTGCTATCAAATCACCTTTTTTTACATAAGAATTAATAAATTTAGCTTGATTTTGTCATGCAATGCAAGGGAAAAAGTAAACTTGATTTTTATTGTAATCATCTTGTACAGTCAAAGAAATTCTTGACATTGTATTACCATTAGAAGTTATTGATCCTTGTGGATCAGATGTAGCTCTGCCAACTAGAAAAACTTTGTTCATATTTTATTAAATATCAGTTAATTTAACTGGAGTATTATCTTTCTCTCTAAGTGCTTCTTCTTTAGATTTTTCAATTTTTTCTTTAACTTTTTTATATGTTTCAGATCTATATTCAGATTTAGCAACTTTTTTAGGGTTTACTGTAGCTTTATAACCATATTCTTTTTCAATGTTGATTATTAAATGTCTTAAGATAGTTTTATTTAAGAACATTAGTCTTCTAAATTCACTTAATAAAGTTTTATCCTCTGTTTCAAAATTGAAAACTACATAGTACCCTGTTTTCTTTTTTTGAATTTCATAGGCTAATTCTTTAATACCCATTTCATTTACTTCAATGTTTTTAGCACCTTTAAGTAAACTTTTAATATCAGTTATTGATTTTTTAATTTCTGTATCTTTTAATGTACCATCAATAACTACCATAGTTTCATATTTAGCCATTTTATTTCCTTTCTTTCTCTTTATGGATTTATAGCCTAAACTCGGCAAAGAGTGCATATAAATATTAACTAAATACATGCAAAATAATTATATCATACATGATTGATATTATAGTATTCTTTTATTAATATTTATGCTAATCTATTAATTATTAACTATAGTATAATAATTATGTCTTTGGAATTAGTACAAAAAGAACAAGTTCTCTTAAAACTTGTCCCATATGTCTATGCATTTTACAATTTTAGTCTTTAATAAAATTTTATTTATTTTTTAACTTAGAAAATTCAAAATAATTTTCATAAATATCATTTTTATTCTCACGATAGTTTTTTATTTCATTTATTAATTTATAATTGTTCTTTTCTACAACTCTAATTGATGCAGCATTATTTATAGAACATAAAATTTTAATTTCATTGAAATTAATATCATTAAATAAATAGCTCTCAACTAATGATAAGCATTTTGTCATGATGCCTTTGTTTTGATATTCTGCTGATAAGCAATATCCTATTATTGCAATATCACCATCTATCTTATTGACACCAATCGAACCAACAAGATCATTATTATATAATATTGCTCAATGATAAAAATCATTTCTTTTATAATTGGAGATTCATTCATTGATTGTAGATTTTGTTTCATTAATATCTAAATGTGAATTTCATGTTAATCACTTTGTTACATTATCATCAGATGCTCAATTATCAAACATTTCTTTTGCATCCTTATACTCAAATCTTCTCAGAGTAATTTTGCCTTTTGTTATTCTATTTGTACCTTTATGATTCATATATAACCCAAAAATAATTTACTTTATTTTAACATCCTAATATTTTAATTACAATAAAACTAAATTAAATTCATTATTGATATATTTTTTGTTTACTATGGTCATCTTCATCCCTTAATATATGATATTTATATAAAAATTAAAAAATCAGCTTAAAGCTGATTTTATTATTTAACCTTATTGTACATAAATTTAAAAGATGATACTCCTAAAACATGACCTTCCATTTTTTTAATTAATTCATTCATCATAAATCCATCTTTTAAATCAAGCGTTGAATCAAGAGCAAAAACTTTAACCATATATTCATGGTCGCAATTTGGCGGAGCACAACCTCCAAACTTTTGATAATTTTTATTCTCTGTATCTTTCGTTATTAATCCTGATGATCAAGAGTTTTTACCTTGAACCATTTTATCAGCTAATTCTAAACTAGCATTTTCTTTTAGCTCATTTAAACTTGGATCAATGTTAGCAGCTAATCAATGAATTCAAGAAAAACCACAAACTGGAACAGCATCATAGTCATCAAAGATTATTGCTAATGATTTAGTATTAGCTGGTAAATCTTCTCATTTGATATGAAAAGATCTTAAATTAGCTCCGTCTACGATATCAGATTTAATAGAAGTGTTATTACCAAATCTTTCATCTAAATATCCGTTATCTTTTATATTATTTGAATAAACTTTCATATAAATTCCTTTCCTTTCTTTTATTATGCCACAAGAAAATTATTATATGTAAAAAAAAAAAAAATTAATATTCATTTTATACATTTTATTTTTTTTATTATCAGTAATTGTGATAATCCCTAATTCTTCTAACTTATTTATTTCTTTATAAATATGCTGTTTTGAATATTCACTATAATTATCAACAATTAATGAAATTTTAATGTTTG
>CASDUM010000091.1 GCA_949283985.1 uncultured Mycoplasmataceae bacterium
ATTCAATTGAATTTAAAAAACCTATCTCCTTGCAATTATGCGAGACAGGTTTTCTAATTATTGTCCACTAATAGGGGACACGTTTAGCTCATTTAAAGCTTGATTATTTTTTTAATGGCAGGGGTGACAGGACTCGAACCCGCAACAAACGGATTTGAAGTCCGCTGCTCTACCAATTGAACTACACCCCTAAATATATGATCATTATAACATTATTATAATATCATAAATTTGGTATCTATAAAAGTTTTTAGCTTTCTCTAGATATAATGGTGGAGGTGACGGGAATCGAACCCGTTTCCACAATATAACTTATATTAACGTCTACAGTTTATTTCCTTTAGTTAAGTTTTGTTTATAAGGAACAATTAGACAAAAACTATTATTTTTTGAAAAAGAAGATTTTTTAATTAAGCTATTGCAAAATTAATTTGTGAATTGTTTATTTGATTAATTTCAAATGAGTCTAATTCAAACTCTTTATTTTTATTATTTTTAGCATTTATAAAATACCTCGAGCTATAAGGGGCAAACCCCACTGCAGTTAATACTTGCTATATCATGTCGAAACCTTTAACACCCCCAACTAAATTATATTCCATTAACATTAACATTTGTTAAATTTCATACAAAAGAAAAAATAAAATTTATTTTTTTGACTTTTGTAGTATAATTTAATAGTATATTTAGTTAAAGATTGCTGATACACCAAAAGGAGTTGTCGATATCAGGTAACTTTTCTAAGTATTTTAAAAATTACATTAATTAAGGAGACAACCATGAAAAACGAATTAAAAATAAGATTATTTTCTTATGACCATAGATTATTAGATGATGTTGTAAGAAACATAATGAAGTCAATGGATGAAATTGGCGTAAAAGTTAGAGGACCAATTCCTCTACCTACTAAAAAAGAAGTATTTACTATTTGTAGATCACCTCACGTTAATAAACCTTCAAGAGAACAATTTGAAAGAAGAACTCACAAAAGATTATTAATTATTGACGGCAACAATGGTGAAGTAATTAAAAAATTAAAATCTATTAGCTTAGCTAGTGGGATTGAAATTAAAATTTCATTATAAAATGAACGGAGATAATTATGAAGAGAATATTAGGACAAAAAATTGGAATGATTTCTTCATTTCAAAAAAATGGAAAAATGATTCCTGTTACTATTATTAGTGCTGAACCAAATGTTGTTATTGAAGTAAAAACAAAAGAAAAAAATAATTACGATGCTACAAAAGTAGGATACTCAAAAGTAGAAGAAAGAAAATTAAATAAATCTGAATTAGGAATTTATAAAAAAGCAAAAGTTGAACCAAGAAGATACATTAGAGAATTTAGAGATGTTATAGGTTATAACATCGGTGATGAAATAAAAGTTTCAGACTTTAGTGTTGGTGATCATATTGATGCACAAGCATATACTAAAGGACATGGATTCACTGGTGCTATCAAAAGATGAAATTTCAAATGTGGACCTAAATCACATGGTGCTGGTTTCCCACATAGATATCAAGGTTCTATTTCATTTGGTCGTGGTGGAAGCCAAGGTCAAAGAGTAATGAAAGGTAAAAAAATGTCTGGACATTACGGAGTTGAGCTTGTTACTATTGCAAATCTTGAAATAGTTGATATTGATTTAGAAAATAATTTAATCTTAATTAAAGGTTCATTACCTGGGCCAAAAGGATCATTAGTATTAATTAGTTCAACAAAAAAAGTTAAGAAATTTGACGAACATATTGATTTAGTTGATTTTTCAGAACAAAAAACTAGTTCTTCAAATGAAGAAACTAAAGTTGTTGTAGAAGAACAAGTAATTGAGTCTGAACAAGTTGTAGAAGAAGTAAAAAATAATGAATCATCTAATGAAGGTGAAGCTGTAGTTGAAGAAAAAAAATCAGAAGAAGTACAAGAATAGGAGGAAAGTATGAGTAAATTAAAATTAATAGATTTAACAGGTAAAATCTCTGAAGTTGAATTTAAAGAAAATGCTTTAATTGAAAAGAAACCTAATAAGCAAGCTATTTTTGATTCTGTTCTTGCTGAAGATTCTGGTTCAAGACAAGGAACACATTCAACTAAAACTAAAGCTGAAGTAAGAGGTGGTGGTAAAAAACCATGAAGACAAAAACATACTGGTAGAGCTAGACAAGGTTCTATTAGAGCGCCTCAATGAGTCGGCGGTGGTAGAGTATTTGGACCAAAACCTGAAAAAAATTATGAAATTAAATTAAATAAAAAAGTTAGAAAATTAGCTTTTAGATCAGCGTTCACAATTAAATTAAATGATAATTCATTAATGCTATTAGACGCAAATGCAGAAATGAAAAAACCCTCAACTA
>CASDUM010000092.1 GCA_949283985.1 uncultured Mycoplasmataceae bacterium
ATTCAATTGAATTTAAAAAACCTATCTCCTTGCAATTATGCGAGACAGGTTTTCTAATTATTGTCCACTAATAGGGGACACGTTTAGAACTTTTGTTAACTTCATTTTACTTTTTAATTCATTCTCAAATTTTGTTTTAATGAAATCTATTTTTGTTAATGTTAATAAATCCATATAATTATCCTTTGTACACATCAATATTTTTTGTTTTTGAAATAGATTCACTTCTTATAAATTTGAAATTAGTAAAGACATTAAAGAAGTGATCAATCGTTCTATCAATTGATTTCATTACATATAAAACTCTATCAAAATATTCAAAGTTATTTTTGTATTCTTTAATTATTTTTTTAAATTCATTTACATAATAGTCGCTAAAAGCTTTTTTAACTTGTTTTCCTTCTTGATAGAAAGAAATAGTGTTTTCTTTCTTAATTAGTGAAATAATTTTCTTTATTGTTGATATATATTGACTACTAATGTCACTAAATAATTTTACTTCTTCTTTACTCATTTTATTTTCAAGATAAGGTTTAGCAATATTTATAGCATAATCTGATATTCTTTCTAAATCTTTTGTAGAATATATAATACTTATAATAAATCTTAAATGAGATGCTCTAGGTTGATCTTTAGAAATTATTCAAACACATTCGTCTAATATGTCTCTTTCTAAATTATTTGAGATTTCTTCAGTATGAAGTAATTCTTCTATCGTTTCTTCGTTTAGTTTATTTTTTAAAACTAGTTCTCAAACTCTTTTATGTAATGAATAATTTAATTCAATAAAATTAAAAAAATATTCTTTTAATTTAGTTTCAGAATCAATTAATGATTTATAATTTATTGCCATAATTATCCTATCCTTCCATTGATATAATCATTTGTTCTTTTCTCTCTTGGTCTCATGAATATTTGTTTAGTAGTTCCATATTCAATTACTTTTCCCTCATAGAAGAAAGCAGTGTTATCACTTATTCTTTGAGCTTGTGCCATTGAGTGAGTAACAATTATAATGGTATATTTATCTTTTAGTTTTAAAACCAAGTCTTCTATTTTTGAAGTTGCTATTGGATCAAGTGCTGATGTTGGTTCGTCCATTAATAGAACATCAGGTTTTAATGCTATTGCTCTTGCAATACATAGTCTTTGTTGTTGACCACCTGATAAACTTGTTCCTAAATCATTTAAATGATCTTTTACATCATCTCATAATGCGGCATCTTTTAAAGCTTGTTCAACTATTTCATCTAATACTTTTTTATTTTTAATACCATGAGATTTTGGTCCATAAGCTACATTTTCATAAATTGATATTGGAAAAGGAGTTGCTTTTTGAAAAACCATTCCTACTTTAGTTCTTAAATCAGTTACATCCATTTTCTTTGATTTAATATTTGTATTATTAAAGAAGATATCTCCTTTTGTTTTAACACCATCAATTAAATCATTCATTCTATTTAATGATCTTAAAAAAGTTGATTTACCACATCCAGATGGACCAATAAAGGATATAACCTTGTTTCTTTCAATATCGATATTAATGTTAAAAAGCGCTTGTTTTTGACCATTACGATATCAAAGATTAAAATTTCTAGCTTCAAACACGTTTTTATCATCATGTGTTGATAAATTTTCATTTAAAATTTCATCTTCTTTTTTTCTCTTAAAAAGATTAGTCATATATTATTACTCCTTTCTTACCAAATTTATCTTCTTTAAATTTGCTAAATTTATATTTTAAAAGATAAAATCAATCTTTAAAAAATGTTTTTATTTCTTTTCAATTTGGAATTAATCAGTAACCCGTAAGTACAATTAAGAATACAAGGATAATTGTTAAAAATGACGCTTCATATTGAATATTGGTTCTATAAGGTGATGGACTAAATTGTTGTGCATATATTTGAATTGTTAATGTTGTACCAGGTCTATCTAATGCGACCATTCAAGATGACGATAATCCAGCTGTTAAATATAATGGTGCTGTTTCAGATAAAATTCTACCTATTGTTAATACTAAACTTGTAGTAATTCCTTTGGAAGCTGCAGGAATAACCAATTTGAATATTGTTTGAAGTTTAGTATTTCCTAAAGCATATGAATTTTCTCTTATCTCACTTGAAACTGAATGTAAAGCTTGCTCAAGTGTTCTAATAAATGTTGGCAAGATAACAATTGATAGTGTTAAAATACCTGCAATTAATGAATTACCTTGAGTACCATTACTACTTCATCCTAATGTCTCAATAAAGAATAGAACCCCGAACATACCAAAAAGAATTGAAGGGGTTGCACTTATTGAATCAATAAAAAATGTAATAGTATTTTTAACTTTTTTGTTTTTTACATATTCACTTAAATATATTGAGATGAATAATGATATCGGAAATGAAATAACAAGTGAAACAAGAATTACAAATAGTGTTATAAAAAAAGATTGTCCTATGCTATTTTTAGTTACTATAAACGTTGATGATGATGGTTGATTTAATGAAATAATACCGTTTACTAAAATATCTCCAATTATTCAAACTAAAAATGATGCACATATTAATACTGATAATCATTCAAGAACAATTTTATATACTGAATATGTTTTTGAAAGTTTATAAGAATTTCTTCTTATTTTTGAATAAGAAATACTTTCATCTATATTTTTATGATTATAATTTTTATATTCTATAGAGAATAATCTTTCAATGAATGAAAAGATAGAATTTGGAATAAACATAAATCCATTATAAAAATCTCTTTTAATTATTGTTGATCTAGTCGCTTTGTTTTTAATTTTTTTAGATGAATAAGTTGTAATAAAGATATTTAGTATCATTATTATGATAAACATAATAAATCCAAAAGCATATAACAACGGTCTTATTTTTTCTGGATCAGAATCAGAAAACATATTTGTTGATATAAAAGCACCTATACTTTGTGAACTAGATAAAAATATTCCAAAAAACCCATTATCACTAAATGCTTCTACATTTGGTGATGATTGTAATATCATTGATACAGCCATAGATTCACCAATCGCTCTACTAAATGCGACTATAGCAATTACTAAAATGTTAGATCTAATTGATTTTTTATATACTTTATAAATCGATCTAGTTTTTGTATTACCAAGTGCAATTGGATTGGAAAGTAAATTTTCATCAACAGAATTTAATGCATTTAAAGTCATTGATATAATAGTTGGTAAAACCATGAAAACCAACATCATTGATGCATTAAATACAGACATTGGACTTATTCCCATGAATGAAAATAATTTACCAAATGAA
>CASDUM010000093.1 GCA_949283985.1 uncultured Mycoplasmataceae bacterium
AAAAAGAAAATTCAAAAGAATTAGTTGGATGAATGAATGCTCAAGCAGCAATGTTGCCATGAATATCAGACGGTCCATCTACTACTAAAAAATTAATGGTTAGAGATGGTTATAGTATTCCTACAAACACTTATTCTATAGATACGTATAGAGATTGATCGTATAGTGGATCAGATGCTTCGTTATCAAAATTTAGATATTGATTATCAACTGGTCCATTCACAACAAATAAAACACCATATAATTCTTCATTTAATGACGCAAGTAATAATTCCTTTTTTCAATCAACATATAATGGATTAACTGATTGAAAAATAAATGGTGACTGAACATGAGATGAAAAAAATAGTGCCTGAGTTGCACCAGAAGGCACATTAACTTTAGGTGCAGCATCTAAAATGATTGCTACAAATGATAATAATCCATCATTTCAATTTGTATTACCTGAATCAAATAATTCATTAAATTCTACTTCATCAATTGATGAATTTACAATTTATAAAGATGGAGATGCTACACAAATTGACAAAGTATCTTCTCAATTAGAAAAAGCGACTAAATATGAATTTGAAATTGATCCAACTAGATTTTCATGACAAACAATGAATGGATCAGCAAATTATAAATTAACAGCAAAAGATTTCTTTTGAGGGTTTATTGGTTATATTTTATCTGTTGATTTAAATGTAAACACAAATGGTTACTATTTAGATTTAATTGATTTAAATGTTGAAGAAACAATTAAAGCTAATAGTCAATTTTATGATTTTTATAATAGCAATAATATTTCTGACGTAAATAAGTATCAACCATGAAATTTAAAACCTAAATTAAATGTTGATGACAATGTAAATAATAAAATTACTTTTGTTTTAAATAAACCAAATGTAAATTTTATTGATATTTTATCTAAACAATATTTTCAACCATTACCAATTATGAATCAAAAGGTTCAAAATATTTTTGCAGGGCCAAATTCATCTAATTTAGTTTATACATTAAATGGAGATCTAACAAGTTCAACACCTGTTTCTTTAACATTGGATCTTTCAAACACAAAATTTCAAAATTTATATGGTTGTGAATCCGATCCAACTGGTAGCATGGATTGATGAAGTGCTGGTGCATATTATGTAAGTAAAGTAACTGAACAAGATATAACATTTATAAAAAATGATTCATATTTTAATCAATTTCCTGATGGGATGTATGGTGATAAAAACCAAAAAATTAATAAAGTTGTAATGAAATATGGAGGAGCTTTTTCTGATCAAGTTACTTATATCCAATTTAAAAATAATGAATTAGATAAATCTAACATTCCAATTTCATTAATTCCTGAGGCTGCAAAAATAGCTGGTTTTACCACACAAGGTGTTAGTGTAGTAAATAAATCCGATATTATTTCATATAATACAAATGTATTTCAAAAAGCATCTAATGGAATTTCATATTTAACTTCTCCATCTTCTAGTGGCGGTACAGTTGTCGAAACATTAGATGGTGAAAAGAGAGTTTTAAAACCTCATGTTGATGTTAATTATTATAATGCTATTGTTAAGGATTTTGCAGATTCAAATGGAAATAGTATAAAAATTAGAAAAGCTATAAACACAGCAATTGATTGATTTTCATTAGCTGCTATGGCTGTTCCTGATGACAATCCAAATTTCCAACAGTCTGTTATTCCTTTTGGAAACTTTAAATTAGAAGATAGTGCAGGTAAAATAACTACATTTACAGAAATAGCAAATGAAAATTCAAAGTATGCATTAGCTAGAAATGGTGTAAGTAACTGAACAATTGAAAAATATTTAAATAATTGAAAGAAACAGTTTGGTATTGATACATATTATTTACCACCTAAAAAGAAAATTAAAGTTTAATTGGAGTTATTAATGCTTAAATATATATTAAAGAGGATAGGATTTGCAATATTAGCAATGTTCATTTTATTGACATTGTTATTTTTCCTAATGCAATTAATACCTGGATATCCAATTGAACAAGGTGTGAAGGAAACAAATGAAGAATTCCAAAAAAGATTAGCTCTATTAAACTTAGATAAAGACCCCTTTACTCAATATTTAATATTTTGAAAAGATTTATTTACTGAAGGTTTATTTGGTATTAATTATCAAAATATTGCGATGCCAGTTGTTAAAACCTTCATGGATCCAGTTAAATATACTTTAATGATTGCTTTTCCGGCTTTTATAATTTCTTCTATTTTAGGAATAGTTCTAGGAATTGTAGCAGCTTATTTTAGAGGTAGATGGCAAGATACCGTCATAAATGTCTTTGCAGTTATATTTACATCCATTCCGTCGTTTGTACTTGCATTATACTTAGTTCAATTAGCTGGATTATTAAATTTACCAACAAACTTTATTGTACCTGGTAGTGATGGATTTACTATTGGTAATATGTTATTATCTTTAATTATTC
Source organism: uncultured Mycoplasmataceae bacterium (assembly GCA_949283985.1). Classification (GTDB taxonomy): domain Bacteria; phylum Bacillota_I; class Bacilli_A; order Mycoplasmatales; family Mycoplasmoidaceae; genus CAMREV01. Next base: position 2,449 of record CASDUM010000093.1, read on the forward strand.
CTATATTATCAATGGTACTTACATCAACTTCTACAACTATTTATTTTACTAGAAATGAAATGGTGGAAATTATGAAACAAGAGTATATTAGAACAGCTCTTGCTAAAGGTATGAGTTTTAGATCGGTTATATTTAAACATGGTTTAAGAAATGCAGCAATTCCAGTTCTTTACTCATTACTACCATCTTTATTAACAATTATTTCTGGTTCAATTATTATTGAACAATTCTTTAATGTTCCAGGAACAGCTGTTTTAATCGTTAATTCAGTTCAAACAAAGAATATTTATGTAATAATGTTCTCTGCTATTTTTTATTCTGGGATATATTTCTTACTACAAATTGTATTTGATATTATAAGTACATTTATTGATCCACGTATTAAATTAGCAGAAGCATCAGATAGATCATTATTAAAACAATTTAAAGCATGATTATTAAGAAAAAAAGATTCAATATCTTTAAATTTATCTTTAAATTCAAATAATAATCCTATGATTATATCAAATAAAATCAAAGATGCAATCAATGAAAATAATCAATTTAAATATCATATATCTGAATATGATGAAATTTGCGACACTATTCCTATTTCATCATTTAAACCACATGTTTATGCTGAAAATAATATAAAATCTTATGATAGTTCTAAATTTGATTTTGTAGATGTTGAAAAATTAAATTTAAATGATAATATCTCAGGAAAACCATCTAAACAATGAAAAGATATTTTCAATAGATTTTGCTCAAATAAATGAGCGGTGTTCTTTTCAATATTATTTTTACTAATTATATTCTTATCAATATTTGTTCCAATTTTTTCTAATGGACCAAATTCTCCTATTTCTGAAGATTTAACTACTTTATCAATTTATTTACCACCAAGAATTCCTTGACTAGGATTAACTGGAGAAACTACTGCAGTTATAAGTGAAGAATTATTTAACGCACTAAAATCAGGTGGTGCAATTATTAGTTCTGAAAAGTTGTCTAATGGTGTTTATTATGCAACATATAATCCATATTTATTAAGTTCACTTAATGATTATTACCCTATATTTGGAACAGATCAATATGGTAGAGATTGATGAACTGTTCTATGATTTAGTACATCAAAATCATTATTAATAGCTATTATTGTTGCTGCATTCTCAACATTAATTGGTGCTGTTTATGGAGCGATTGCTGGATATAATGCTGGTAAACCAATAGATACTATCATGATGAGAATAGTTGAAATTATTTCAGGTGTTCCTACAATTGTATGAATCTTAGTTATTTCATTAGTATTTTCAGATGGTGGATTTAATTCATTCACAATTAGTGTTTCACTAATTTTAATAGGTTGAATTTGACCTGCAACTTCTACAAGAGTTTTTGTGATGAAATATAAAGATGCTGAGTATATTGAAGCTTCAAGAACATTAGGAGCATCAAACTCAAGATTAATATTTAAACATTTATTACCTAACATATCAGGGAAACTAATGGTTAGATTTGTTAACCAAATCCCAAGAACTATATTCTTTGAAACATCACTGGTATTCTTAGGATTAGTACTTCCAGATTCTATTGGATTAGGATCAATGATTGAAGTTGCAAGACAAACAGGATATTTCTATTTATTAATTGGGCCAACAATGGTAATTGTCTTAATAACTTTATCAGCTCAAATTATTGCAAATGCATTTAATGATGCTCTAGACCCTAAAGTAACAGGAGAATAATAAGATGAAAAAGAAAAGTACATTTTTTATACCTGAAGAAAATAAATTAAAAAAAGGAAGAATTTTGGAAGTTAAAAATCTTTCTGTGTATTTTAAAAATAAAATGGGTTTAGTTAGAGCTGTAAGAGATGTATCTATTTCAGTTAATGAAGGTCAATTAATTGGTTTTGTTGGCGAATCAGGCTCTGGTAAATCTGTTACATTAAAATCTTTAATTGGTTTTAATGATAATAGTATAACTGAAGTTAAAAGAATGCAATTTAATGATATTGATTTATCAAAGTTAAAAAAGAAAGATTGAGTTCACATTAGAGGTACACAAATTGGATATATACCACAAGATCCATTAATGTCTCTTAATCCTACAATGAAAATAAAAGACCAATTATTTGAGTCATATATCATTGCACAAAAAAGAAAAAAAGAATGAGAATTGATTCATTTAAAAGAAAAATATAATAGTATAAAGACAAATAATAAAGACAATACTGAATTTGATGAATTTAATAAAAATTATCATTATTCAATAAATAATATAAGTCAAGAATATTTATCATTACTTTATAAAATTTCAAAACATTCAAAAGATTCATCAAAGAAATGATTTGATTTATCTAAAAAATATTTAGATCAAAAATATGATGAAAAATTAAAAAAAGAAGTTATTAATGAAAAAGTAAAAAATATTCTTGAATATATTGGAATAACTAATGTAGAAAAGAAATGAAATTTATATCCGCATGAATTTTCTGGTGGAATGCGTCAAAGAATAGTCATTGCAATGGCATTATTAGCTGAGCCTAAATTAATTATTGCAGACGAGCCAACAACAGCACTTGATGTAACTGTTCAGGCAAAAGTTATTGACTTAATTAAAAAGGTTTGTAAAGAATTTAAAGTTGCTATTATATTTATTTCTCATAACATTGGTTTAGTGGCTAATCTTTGTGATTATATATATGTTATTTACGCAGGTAAAATTGTAGAACAAGCTAAAACATATGAATTATTTTCTAATCCAAGACATCCATATACGTGAGCATTAATTTCTTCTATTCCTGATTCTAGTTCATCTGATAAATTAGAAAGTATTCCTGGATCTCCTCCAAATATGGTTATGCCACCAAAAGGAGATGCTTTTGCTCCGAGAAATAAATACGCAATTAAACTAGATTTTGAAGAACAACCACCATTATTTAAAATTACAGATTCACACAAAGCTGCAACATGATTATTACATCCAGATGCACCAAACATTCCTATTCCTGATGATGTTGTAAGAAAAATTAAAAATGCATCTAAAGCTATTAAAAATAAAAAAGAAGGTAAAATAAATGACAGAAAATAAAACAATTCTTAGAGTTTCTGATGTTAATAAATTTTTCAAGAAAAGAAATTCTCTTAAACATGCTTTAAAAAATATTAATTTTGAAGTTCAAGAAGGAGATTTCTTTGGCATTATTGGTGAATCTGGTTCTGGTAAAACAACATTAGGAAGATCGATTATTAGATTGAATGATATATCTGGTGGAAACATTTATTTATATGATAAATTAATTTCTTCAAAAAAAATTAATAAACGTGAAAAAAATTATATCTGCAACAATATTCAAATGATTTTTCAAGACCCAATGTCTTCATTAAATCCAAAAATGAATATTCTTAAAATTATTTCTGAACCACTTGTTATTAATAAAGAAATAGTAGATAAAGTTAATAAATTAATTGAGAAAAAAGAAAAATTAAATTATTTTTTAGAATACAAACTTTTAGAAGGTATTAAAAAAATTCAATTCGATAAAGAAAAAAAATACTTTCAAAAATATATTGAAATTGTTGAAAATAAAACAAAAGAAATAATTGATTTTAAATTTTCTAATGAAGATGATTGAGTGACATCGTTTAATGAAATTGATGATTTATATAATACATATATTGCATCTTTAAAATTAAATATTGATGAATTTTCAAAAATAGCAGATGAACAAGATGAATTTATTAGAAACGTTTATGAATTAAATGATGTTCCTGAAGAATTAAAAGTTTATATTAATTTCGGATCTGTAGAATCTCAAGAAGAAAAATTAATAAAAGATAATCTTGAAAAATTAAAAGAAGAATTTTCAAATAAACAAGCAATTAAAAAATCGCAAGAAGAAAAGAAAATAATAAAAATGATTTATAAGGATTTTAAAATCCAATCAAAATTTTATAAAAATAGATCAAAATTAGAAAAAACTAAATTAGCTTATTATAATGACATTATAATGTCTAAAAATTTTGAAACAAATGCAAAATTTGTTAAAAGTGTTTTTAATTTAAATTATATAGATGAACAAAAATTAAATAGATTTGTAAGTGAAATAACATCTAAAATTAATGATTATTTCAAAAAAATTAATGAAAAATTAATGTTTAAAGAAAGCAATCAAAACAAAGAATTTGAAATAAAAACTTTAATATCAGATTTAAACATTAATAAATATGTTCAAAATATATTAAGTGATAAAATCAAAGAACTTAATAAAGAAGATGAAATAAATAAAACAGAATTTGAAAAATCAATAAAAAAACTTGAAAAAGAAATTGAATCTACAAAAAATAAACATTCAAAAATTATTAATAATAAAAAAGATAATTTTAATTTAGAAAACTATAATTATATTTTTAAAGAATACAAAAATTCATACGAAAAATTTATTAAGGACTCTAAGTTAATACAATCTGAAATAAATAATCTTAAAGAAGACTTAAAAGACAAAAAATCCAAATTAGAATCAGAACTTAAAAAACAAGTTTCTAAATTATATAAATTAAGACCATCTGCTCTTAAAACTTTTTCTAAAAAAGAAGCAAAAGATATAGTTAATAAAAATACTAAATCTTTTAAAACACAAATTAAAACAAAAAATAAAACATTAGATTCAATTGATTTTGAATATAAAAATATTCAAGAAATAATATTTATTAATACAAAACTTTCTTCTAGATCAAAGTTCAAATTATGATTTTATAAAGGTGAATTAGTTAAATTATTAACTATGAATAAAGTATTTAAATTACTTGAATCTGTAGGATTAAAAAAAGAACATGCTTATAGATATCCGCATGAATTTTCAGGTGGTCAAAGACAAAGAATAGTTATAGCAAGATCATTAATAACTAATCCAAAATTAATTATTGCAGACGAAGCTATTTCTGCTCTAGATGTTTCTGTTCAAGCGCAAGTAATAAATATTTTAAAGAAACTTTCAGATGAAAAGGGAATGACTTTTTTATTTATTGCTCATGATCTTTCAATGGTAAAACATATTTGTAATAAGGTTATTATTATGCATAATGGTTCTATTGTTGAAAAAGGGTTAGTTAGTAAGATATTTGAAAATCCAGTCCATCCTTATACAAAATCTCTATTTACTGCGATCCCTGAATTGAGTAGAATGGATGTTGATTTAGCTGCAGGTGAAGATAATATTAGTTATGATAGTGATTATTCAATTTCTAATATGCCAACTTTTTTTAAGGTTTCTGAAGGTCATGAGGTATTAGCTACTGAGGAACAATTTAAAAAATGAGTGAATTAAAACAAGGTTATCATATAAGAAGAAATAATCAAGATATAAATATAAAACCTGATGATATTCCATCAAGATCATTCCCAAAAGGGAGCATCCCTTTTTTTTTAAATTTAATTATTTATCTTTTAATAATGGTCTTTGGTATAATGTATGGTAATAAAGCGTTATTTTGATATGATATATGAGTTATTGCATCAGTTTGAAGTATTTGTTTTAATGGAATGTGATTTTTGGGAAGAAAAAACTTTTTAAGTAGTTTAAGATATCAATCACATATAGTTGCAAAAACTATTAGATTAACTAATCTTATAGATAAAATTGATGAAAAACGAAATATATCATCAAAATCATTTGATAATATAGATGAATTTAATTCATATGTTAAAGAAAGAGTATTATACACAAAAACATTTTACATAATTTCATGATGTTTTTCTTTAATGAGTATAATTTCATCACTTATAACAATGTTTGTAATGAGGTATTAATGAATAAAGATATATGAAATGTTGAATTACTGAAATCTGGTCCAGATACATATACTATAGTATTTTTAACATATAATAATAGCAAACAAGTAATTATTAAAAAAGATAATGACCTTTATGATGTTTGTGATTCTCTTCACAAAAAAGATATAACTTTTTGAGAGGTCGAAAGCGAGGAAAACACTTTACCAAATGAAATATCTAACATTGATAAAATGTTATTAGAAAAAAATACACAATAATCGATATAAAAAAAGAATGTTTAATTATACATTCTTTTTTTTAATATAATAGAAAGTATAAAATAAAAAGGGTTTTTTATGAGTTTATTAGAAGTTAAAAATTTAACGCATTCATTTAAAGAAAAAGAAATTTTCGATGACATATCATTTAAAGTATTTGAAAATGAACACATCGGACTTGTTGGTGTTAATGGTGCTGGTAAATCTACTTTAATGAAAATGATATCTAAAACTGAAACACCAGATGATGGCGATATTATTTGAACTAATAATGTAAGAATTGGGTATATGGATCAACATGCAGAATTAGGTAAAGGATTAAGTATAATGGATTACCTTAAAAAGTCATTTAATTGATTATATGAATTAGAAAATGAAATGGTAGTATTATATGAAAAAATGAGTGACTGTTCTGATGAACAAGTAATGAATAAATATTTAGAAAGAACAGGTGTTATTCAAGATATTTTATATCATAATAATTTTTATGAAATTGAATCAGAAATAAAGAAAGTATCAACTGGACTTGGAGTGCATACATTTGGTTGGGATAAAGATGTAAATGAATTATCTGGTGGCCAAAGAACTAAATTACTTCTTGTAAGTTTACTTCTTAAAAAACCCGACGTTCTATTATTAGATGAACCAACTAACTATCTAGATGAAGGACATATAGAATGACTACAAGAATATTTAAAAAACTATGATAAAACTTTTATTTTAATATCACATGATATATCTTTTATGAATAATGTAACAAATGTTATATATCACATTGAAAATAAGAAATTAACTAGATATAAAGGCGATTATGAAAACTTTAAAAAAGTATATGAATTAGAAAGAGATAAGCTTAAATCTAGTTTTGAAAGACAACAAAAAGAAATTAAAAAAATGGAAACATTTATTGCAAAAAATATTGCAAGAGCATCAACATCATCTATGGCAAAATCAAGACAAAAAAAATTAGATAAGATGGAAAGAATTGAAATTACAAAAACTGACGATATAAAAATAAATTTTACATTTGAAGAATCAAGACAACCATCAAAAATTATTTATGAATTAGAAAATATAGTTATTGGTTATGACAATCCATTATCTATTCCTTTAAATCTTAAAGTTGAAAATGGTGATAAAATTGCAATTATAGGAACAAATGGATTTGGTAAATCAACATTATTAAAAACAATATTAAATATAATTAAACCTCTTTCTGGAAATATTAAGGTTGGACAATATTTAGATGTTGGATATTTTAAACAAGAGGAAAATGAAAATTTAGACATAACTCCATATGATGAAATTTATAATTATTTTTCAGATAATAAAAAAACTCAACAATATGTAAGAATGTCATTAGCAAAATGTGGATTAAAAAGAGAAAATGTTTTAAACAAAATGAAAAATCTTTCAGGTGGTGAACAAGCAAAAGTTAGATTGTGCAAAATTATAAATACTCCAACAAATGTTCTAATATTAGATGAACCAACAAATCACTTAGACAAAAAAGCAAAAGATGAATTACAAAGATCATTAAAAGAATACAAAGGAACAATTTTACTAGTATGTCATGAACCTGAATTTTATGAAGGGATTGTTAACAAAATTTGAGATTGTGAGAAATTCAAAGTATAAAAAAATATCATATAAACAAGGCTTATGTTTATATGATATTTTTATGCATCCTCCGGTCAATCTTCACCAACATAAAATTTATATATTTTTTTTCATGAATCAGGAGCACTAACTGTGCTAGGATCATCAAATGGAGGTTTATAATCACTTAGTGAAAGTGAAATAGTCATTGGGTTGTTATTTACTCCATTAAAAGCTATAATTCCGGAGTTTTGATTATTGCTTGAACCATCTACAGATTGAACTTGACTACCTTGACTTCTTAAGTCATTAGAATAATTAACTAAATCTCTATACATTTTTGCACTTTCATCATTTCTCATGTAAGTACCTTCTAGCATTTGTCAATTTTCAGGTAATTCCTCAAATAATATATTGTTATTTAATCTATTTGATTTATATTTATATAATGTAAGTATCATATCTTGAGTTCATGTTTCAAATGGGTTAGCGGGACAATATGTGTCTATTGTTAAATCGACATTAGAAGATGGATAAGGTGGTTTATCGATAAATAATGCTATTTTAACATTTCTATATTGCGAATTTGTATTATCATTAAATCAATAGTTAAAAAAGTCATTTTTTATTTCAAAATCTTCGAACCTATTTATTTCGTCTGTGTTTACACCATTACCGTCAGTTGCACCAATTAATCATTTATAAAATGCAGATGAATCAGGTATTTCTCAAACTGCTCCATTATTTTCATTAGTCTTTATTCCTTGAATATCATATCCTAATGTTCCATAAATTATTATGTATTTACCGTTATTAAAACTATTTGTTCCTTTTACAAGGTCTTTTGGAGGGATATTAACAATTTCATTTAAATTTTTAATATTAACACTTCTTTCATCTTTGTTATTACTCATATTAATAACTCTAAATGAAGTTGATAAACTTTGAATTTGAGAACAAGATGTTAAGAATAGTGGAGTTATA
>CASDUM010000094.1 GCA_949283985.1 uncultured Mycoplasmataceae bacterium
GAATCATTAAATAAAAATGAAATGGTTGAATTTGCAAAAGATCATTTCAACCTAAAATCATTTATAGAAAAATGAAAATATATAATTAAAGAAAACATAAATTAAATTTTAGATATCAATTAAAAATAAAAATACCATTGCTAGCTTATAAATTCATCACAATGGTGTTTTATTTTGTTTTTTTTATTATACTCTTTAAATACTCTATTTATTTCTCCATCAATTACAATTTTAGAATCTTTAATAAAGATTCCTCTGTTACAAAATTCTTTTACCATTTTTTCATCATGAGAAACAAATAATATTGTAATTGTAGATTTTTTAGATATTTCTTTTATAGCATTAATACATTTATCTTTAAAATATATATCACCAACTGCTAAAGCTTCATCAATTATAAGAATTTCGGGATGGCATAGTAGGTTTATAGCAAATCCTAGTTTTGCTATCATTCCTGATGAATATCTTTTTAATTGTTGATCTATAAAATCTGTAGATATTTCAGCAAATTCTAAAATTTTATCTTCTATTTCCCTTATTTGTTTTTTACTTAATCCTAATAACGATCCTCTTATATAAATATTTTCTCTTCCTGTAAATTCTAAAGAAAATCCGGCACTTACTTCTAGAAGAGTATTAACTCTTCTATTTATTATAATATTACCGCTGGTAGGAGTTGTAATTCCTGATATGATTTTTAAAATGGTTGATTTGCCACTTCCATTTTTTCCGATTAAAGCAACTCTTTCACCTTGATTAATTTCAAAAGAAATATTATCTAATACTTTTGCTTTTGGAACTTTTGTTCATGGAAACAAAACTCCTATTAATCTTTTTAAATCACTATTGTATTTAGAATATTCTTTAGTTACATTTTCTAAAATAATATCTTTTTTCATTTTTTCTCCTTTCTACACTAAATCAACAACTAATCTTTTTGATCTTTTATTTAAGAAAGAAGCAAATGCAAAAAAGAAAGCAAAAAACAATAAGAATGATGTTAGAGAAACTCAATCATTTCAAAATCAAGAATTACCAATAATAGAACCTCTAACTCCATCTAATAAAAAACTAAAAGGATTTATTCTAAATATAATTCCTAAAGGTTCATTGAATTCTGATGGTGCTAGCGGCAAAAATACTCCAGTTATTCATTGTAATAATATCGGTATTATCAATATAACATTGTGTACATCTTTTGATATTGCAGTTAATGGTGATAAAACAAGTGATCACAATAGCAAGAATGTGAATAAAAAAATAATCATTAATGGCAATTGAATTATATTTAATGAAATTACTTCATCTCCATGACACGCAGAGATTATCATATATATAAATCATGAAACTATTATTGATGATATTCCAATATATGATTTAGATATTGTTACTAATGTTGGAGGTGTGGATAATGGCGTACCAATTTTAGTCACTATTCAAGAATAATTTTTTATTGATGTTGATCCTGCTGATAAAACGCTACCTACATATGTTCATGTCAAAACACCTATTATCAATCAACCTATTTTTGGATATTCAGTAGGAATATAATTTGTGTCAAATGAAGAAAGTTCGTTGTATTTAAATGATATTAAACCAACTGTTTCTACATTTTCTCCACCAACCGCAAACGAAAATAAATACATCCCAATTGTTAAAGCAGGATTTATAACAACTCAAAATCATGTTAGTACTGAAGCTTTAAATTGAGATTTAAAGTCAACTAATGACATAATAAATATTTTTCTTCAATTTTTAATTATTTCTTTAATAAACATTATTTAAGCCAATATACAAATAACTATTATAAATTATATAACAATTAATAATTATTGGGTTAATTAAAAACTAAAAAGGATATACCTTTTTAGTTAAAATTAATTTCACTACTAAATAATTCTGAAAAATCTTTATTCGAAGCATCTATATCAAATGTTTTTACTGTATTATATTTTAAGTTTTTTTGAAATCTTCAGTCACTTGCTTCAAATCTAATTTTTCTATTTGAAAGTTTTTCTTTATTTAACATAGGGTTAGTTACTATTATTTGTTTAAAATATTCTCTTAGTTTTGGGTTATTAATTTTATTTAAATCCGGAAGGAAATAAAATTTATCAGATAATCCTTTTATACTATTTAATCCCTCTTCAAGAATAAGTGGAAAATCAGATGATAAAATAAGGGTTTCTTTATCAAAAAAATTAGTTATATCATTACTAACATTATTTATTTTTGAAAAAGGTTTAAACATAAATATATTATTATATGATAGTAACGGACTTTTAATAGGCAAGAAATTATCTTCTATATTAAACTCTCTTCTTACTCATAACAACATTTTATCTATGTCAGCATCTTTTTTTGGTAATGAATAGCCATGATCAGATACTACAATTATTTGAGTATGATCATAAACGTTACCACTTTCACTTCCATTATTTCATGGTTCATTCTTTAATGTTGTTAAGAAATTTTTTAATTCTTGAATAGTGAATCACATTGATTCCATAAAATATTTATAATCTCTTGATTTGGATTGTATAAATTTATTTTGATTATAATCGTAATAACAATATTGTTCATGTGTATGATGGAAATATCACCCTTGATATAACATTCCATTTGTATTTTTAAATTTTATTAAATTTTTTGATTCTTTTAGAACTTCTGCATTTGTCATTCTTCCTGCACTATCATCATTTAATTTATATGATGCTATAGCCTCATTCGTGGTTAATGCAAAATTTATGTTGCTTACTTTATTTATTGCATCATTAAATAAATTTGGTTCTCCATATGTATTTCCATTATAGCTATAATATGGAACTGAAGATATATGAATGTCTGTTACACCTTTTTGTTCAAGCATTTTAAATTCATTATAAAAAGCTTCACTTCAAATATCATTTATAGACATATCACTATATTTTTTATTTGAGTATAGACTTCCTTCATCATAATCATTCATTCAAGAACTATATAAATGTCCAGAAACTAATGATGGGTTTGATACATTTGTAACTCTACCTTGAGAAACTGTTTTTATATATGATGTAAATTCAGGAAATAATGTTATGAAAGAATTTTCCTTGTTTAAAAAATAATCATATGCTAGCAATGTGTTTCATATCATACCTTGAGCTCTATCAAAGTATAGCATTAAAGTATTTTCATTATTATTTGACATATTTAAGAAATTATTTACATCGTTTTTATTTACATAAACTCTTTTTGGTTGTGTCATTATAATTGGAACAATAATGGCAGCTGTACAACAAAGAGTTGCTGGAACGCATGCTTGATATATTCTTATAAACTTCTTGGTTGGTCTTAAGTTATAACTATATTTTATTTTCTTTTCTAATAGTTCTCTATCATCTTTATTTGTTTTCTTTTTAATACGCAGATAATTATGCAAGTAAACAAAAACCATTATGACAGGAAATATTATTGTCATGAACACAAAGAAAATATATCAAAAATGTCATCATTTATTCTTATGTCACTTTTCAAAAATAGAATATTTATTAATAGATAAATTAAATAATTTTAATCCAAAAATTATAAATAGTAGTGCTGATATCAACATTATTACAAATGAAACTATAAGTAATATAAAACTAACATCTTCATTTATAGAAAGTGCTAAGGCATCAAGTTCAGCTATAGAAAATCTTTCTGGAAATGGAAGAAAAAAATAAACTACAAAAAATTGAATAAACGCATATAAAAAGAAAAAGGTTGATATACCATAAGCAATTAGTGTATTTCTAATTTTTTTCATTTAATCCTTCCTTTACATTTCTTAAAATTACTAATATTTAGATTTAATTATATATTGAAATCATTTAATATTGATATTCATTTCTCATTAAATTTTTCCAGACATAATTCATTAAATGCAAAATTTATACATTTGTATGACATTTTCTTGATTTCAAAATCATCCATTGATGAGCATTTATTTAGAATTTTATTAATATTCTTTTTATTAACTATATAACCATTTTCTTTTAATAGTCAATTAATAGATTTGCAATTGCTGGTTGAAATAGGAATTATCCCTAATGATAATGATTCCACAATAGAATATGGGAATCCTTCATATTTTGACAATAAAACAGAAAATTTATATTTAGGCAATATACTTTTTATTTCATCTTTTGTAAAAGATCCTTTAAATTTATTGTATTTATCATCTATCATTAATTTTGCATCGCCATTACCATAGTATTCAATTTCTAAATTGTTTTTGGTGAACAACTTTTTTGTATATTTTATATTTTTTTGTTTATTATCTATTCTTCCAAAAAAAATAAAGTTTTGTTGTTTGTTTTTTATTTTGTGATTTTCCTTTATTTCTTTTTTAGAAAACGCACATATAGGAACAATGTAATAATTTTTCATTTTGTTTTTGATAAGTGAATATTTATCGTCTGGAGTAAAAAATACAAAATTTTGAAATTGTTTAAAAGGGTTCTTAATACCTATAAGTCACATTCCAAAATATATTATTGGGGAAAGTAATTTTCCCGCAATATATTTTTGCGTATAAAAATCTTTATTAAAATGCTGAACATATAATCACTTATTAGAATTATATATTTCTTTATTTCACGCTATGTTTGCTGTGCTATTTATAATTAAATCGTAATCTTTTCAAATTTTGTTTATCTTTTTTTTATCGTTTTTTATATTTTTTAATCTTTTTCAATTAGACAATTTATTAGAATCTGTTTTCTTATTTAACTCAACTAATTTTTTATTTGGTGTAAATAATATGTTTTTTTCAGGATTAAAATTAAATGAAAATTCATGAACATCATGACCATTATTTATAAATAAATCAATTAAATTTGAATTATATTTTTCAATACCACCTATAGTATTGTGAGGATTTTCTGAAATTATTAATATTTTCATATAATTTTCCTTTAATAAAAAAATAATCTATACAGAACAAAATATCAAAATTTTCAATATCTTTTTGGGTATTTTAGTTTTCAATTATTTTCTTCTAATTCTTTTAAAGATTTTTTTAATTTTTTCTTCTCTTCAACTTCCACATTAGACTGAAATTGAATATATGTAAAAATAATACAATGGTAAAAAGCAAGTTGATCTAGTATCTCTTTATCGATTTTATTTTTATTATAAAATTTCTTTAAATTCTCATATAAATTTTTTAATTGATTAATGGAAGACATAATCTTTTCATATCTCATTTTTTTTGAATGAGATAGAGAATTTAAATTCGAGATATCATAGTTGTATCCTGGTTTTCTAATGAATTTAATTTTAGTTGCACTTAAAAATCAAATAGTCATTATTCCAGCATCTTCAAAAAAAGATGTTTCATCATAAAATCATAAATTTTCTTTTTTTACTCATTCAACATCAAATACTATATTTCATGCAAAAAAAGTATTATTTTTTATAAAAGAAAATTTATTAGTTTCTTTATTAATTTTTTTTGTTATATAAAATTCTTTCTTTCTTTTACCATTAAAAATATAACAAGAATTAACTATCATTTGATGCTCATCATCGAATTCTTTCATAAAATTCTCTATGCAATCATTTTCTAATCAATCATCAGCATCAAGAAAATAACCAAGTTTTGTTTTGCATTTTTCTAATAAGATATTTCTTGTCTTTGACAGACCTTTATTTCGTTGTGAGTATATATAAATATTATTGTATATTTTTTTATATCCATTTATAATCTCAAACGAATTGTCAGTTGATCCATCATTTACAATAATTATTCTTATATTTTTATATGTTTGATTAATACAACTTTCTATACATCTTTTAATATATTTTTCTCCATTGTAGCATGGAATTAAAATTGAAATTTCTTGATTCATGTATAACCTCTAATTTATATTTTTTTAAAAATAGATATATTTTCTCCCTCGGCAATTGAATAATCTGATGTATTTAGTATTGTTTCTGCCATAGCTTTGTAATATGAGGTATCTTTATTTAAAATAATGTAATTTATTTCAAATATAGAATTTCCATTTATTGATCTAATATCAAAAGAATTAAAATTGTTTATCATTTCTAGTAATGTGTCTGATAAGCCTAATGGAGATATATCTATTTTGTCACTCTGTTTTTTATTTCACTCAGTTGCTCCAGCGATCAAATTTTTAAAATTTCATTTGTACGCAGAGAGTTTTGTTAGTGTGCCATTTTGATTTTTAATAACTTTATAATACGATGTTACATCGACAAAATAATTTAAATAAGGAGAAATAGGGCAATCAGTAAAGTATGATTTAGAATAATTATCCCCATTTAATTTAAGCAACATTTTTTTATCACTTAATGAAACTTTTTGAACATTTGTTGTTAAATTTTTTTCAAATGAAATAGGAATTATTCTAGAACTAGAAAAAATTGGGTAATATGCATTTATCGCAGAACATGATCCTACTATAAAGGCTACACTTGGAAGACATATATTTTTATATTTTAATACTCTTATATTATTTTTGAGTCTTAACGTATCTTTTAAGAAAAAAGTGATTAAATACAATAAAGTCAAAATAATATCTGGTAAATTTCCAAATCCAATTATTAAGTAAATAGCTCTTCATAATGATTCGTTACTACTTGTGATAGATAATGTTTGTTGTAATGATAAAAATATCAAGGAAAAAAACATTAATAAATAAATTAAACTTATCACAGCGTTTATTCTTTTGTACTTCAAGCAAATAAATCAAGAGTAAAATAATATACATCCATTCATCACTCAAGATATATATGTTAATCAAGTACTCGTATTTCTTAATGTATAACATGATAAGAAGAATATTAACTCAAATATTCACACAATAGAAAAAACTATATTTATAAATATGTGGATATTACCATTTAATTTATTTTTAAGATTAAATTTATCTAACTTTTCTCCTAACTTTATCATATTTAGTGAATCTTCAAAAAACATTAAAATTATAAAAA
Organism: uncultured Mycoplasmataceae bacterium; assembly: GCA_949283985.1. Taxonomy (GTDB): domain Bacteria; phylum Bacillota_I; class Bacilli_A; order Mycoplasmatales; family Mycoplasmoidaceae; genus CAMREV01. The sequence continues at coordinate 6,979 of CASDUM010000094.1, forward strand.
ATATAAAAAATAATAATCCAATAATTGATAAAATTAAATTAATATTTTTACTAAAATTTGCGACTGATAAAATAGATATTATTAATGAACCAATAATTAGCATTATCCATGAAATTTTTTTATCTCTTTTTGTTAAAAAGTAATATAGAATAACAGGAATAATTGAAACTAAAAAAGTAATCATTCCTGTGAATGAAAAAAAAGTATAGCCAAACATTGAAATGATAGTCGCATTTATAGTATTTTTTTGATTTATTGAAACTAAAATAAATATTATTATTATAGATTGAAATAAAGTATTCATTCCTGTTAATCAATTTAAGCTTGATATTATTAAGAACATCGAACCAATATATAATGAATTAATAATAATTATTTTTGCAATATCTTTCTTAATATCCATTTGTTTATAAATGAATTTAGTAATGGAAGATACAATGATAAATAATATTAATGGATTTAGTAAAAAATATGCAGTGTATAAATCATTTGGAAATAATGCACCATATAAAAAATACATAGATGTTGATAAATATGAATTAGATATATTTGATCCATAAATTCCATCTGAACTATATATACCATTTGAGTAATTTTTAGAAATATCCACATAATATTGAGTATCATGATCATAAAATCTAGAAAAAATAATAATTAATATAAAAATTACAGATGTAAAAAATAAAGATATATTTTCAATTAAAAAATCTTTTTTTCTACATTCAATATTGGAACCTCCTTTTTTCTTATAAAGAAAAAATATAAAAGTAAATAATAAAAATATAGTTATTGCAAAAATAAAAATCGATATGTATGTATTTGATATTTTAGAAAGTGTTAATGGCATTGATATC
>CASDUM010000095.1 GCA_949283985.1 uncultured Mycoplasmataceae bacterium
ACCACCTGTCTGTTTCTTGTTGTGTGTTTCATCAACATAAGTCATGTTATCATCCAACTTTACAGTCACACCAAAAAGATTACTTTCACTTGTTAAAGTCAATGTTTCTGTTCTCTGTATATCCCCATCTTTATAGGCATTTACAGATGATTTACTAAATTTAACAGAAAAATTTGGTACTGTTTTATTTTTAACATAATTATAAAAATCTTCAGTTGTACTTCCAATTTCATCTCCGTAATAATAATGAGATAAAAGAAGTGATGTTGCTACAACACCATAATTCTTATTGTTTTTAAATCCAGACCATTGTGCTGGTCCTTCCCAACCATAATATAATACTTTTCTTATATTAGTATTTTCATAAATATCACTTGTTAGCTTTGTGTTATTTCCGGGAGTTGTTTTTGGATGCTCTAAACAAAAAGCCTGTTTTCCACCAATCGTAAAATCCCCAACTGTACTTCCATCGTATGTTATTTTTCCATGATATTTTAATGTTTCTGTCTTGGGGAAATCAGAAGAATCAACTGTAGATGGATCGGCTGCAAATACATTCATGCTAGGCACTATCAATGAAAAAAGCATCAATCCAGACACAATAGATCTAAATAATTTTTTTCTTAAATCTTTCATAACTACTCCTTTCTTCAATTTCATAAAAATCACTCTTTATAAAGAATATTTTCTATTCAATTAACATTTTAATATCTAAAAAGGACACCGTTAGGTGTCCTATGTGAAACCACTCCAATACATTTTAATCACTCCTCGCAAAAAAAGGTGGAATATTTTCCACCATACCTATCTTGGTATATAAATTTGTTATATTTTTTAATCTTATCATTCCCAATCTGATGGCCACTCAAATTCTTCATACCCATCTGCATATCCGCCATCAAACTCTGTGTGATCATTTGGATCTTTTGTGACTGTTATTTCTGATCCGCTAGATGAAGAACTTGAATTATTTGAAGATGATCCACTAGATGAAGCTGAACTTGTTGATCCTGATGATTTGCTACTGTTAGATTTTGATGATGAAAAAGATGAACTCTTTTTAGAACTTGAACTTGATTTCTTAGAAGATTTTGATGAAGTATTTGAATTTGATTTATTAGTTGATTTGGTTGTTTCTTTCTTTTCTTCCTCTTTAACTTTAATTTTAATATTTTGTTTAGCTTGATTACCAGAACTGTCCTTAGCAATAACTGTCGCATCGTATGTTCCTGCTTTCTTATAATTTACTTTGCTATCATCTAATGTGTACTCAACAGTAGATAGATCTAAAGCTTTGATATTATTAACATCAAAATTCTTTCCATAATCTACTTCATAATTGTCTTTCACATCCTTAAATACAGGTGCAACTGTATCTTGAACAGTAACTTTGACTGATCCCTCATCTTTATTATGCTGCAATGTTAATACGTATTCCCCAATAGCTGGATATTCTTTTTCTGTCTCATTTTCAGGAACCCCTGACAATTTTGTTTCTTTAATAAAATCATCTGTATTATCCAGATATGTTTTAATATCAGTTTGTATTGTTTCTCCATATTCAATTGTATAAGAATCTTGTTTCAATTTCATTTCTTCTTTAGCACATCCTACTAATATGCTCATAACAGCAATAGCAGATAATCCATATAATAATTTATTTAATTTCATTTTTGCTTTCCTCCTATATTCCTTCTTATTTTATCATGTTTTTTTAAATATTTATAGCCAACGTATTCTTCTACATACTCTTTAAAAACTTTGCAAATCATCAAATCTATCATATGAAGTTTTATTAAACCAAAAATTTTCGTAATTATCTATATCGTTGAAAAATCATTATATTTCCTCATTTCTTTTTGCTTCTTTCCACCAAAGCATTGGATTATGTTTAATATTTTTTAATTTTCTTGGTTGAGGTTCAAATTGAACGAGGTATTTTACAGGTAATTTTTTATGTGTTAAATTTATATTTAAATTTCTAAAAATATAAAAATAATTATTCCTTTTCTTTAATTCCTTTATTAATTCAATCATTTCTGATTGTTCAGTACAGAACCTAATCATTCAACATACCACCTATATGTGATTTTAAAATCATATTTTGTTTTTTTAAATACTTATTATATTGCTTTTCAGTAGAAGTAAGATCATCATTTTCTTCTTGAGTTAAACAATTTTTACAAACCATTATCCCTTCTGGAATTTGAATACCACAAGAAATACAATAATTATCATTAAAATAAAAAATCTGTTTTTTCATTAATCATTCTCCTTTTTAATACCGAAAAATTCCAGTTATTTATGATAAAATATTTATTATATTTGGTACGTTTAATATAATTATTAATAGAATAAAAATGCGTATTACGTATGCTAAAATTATCTTAGATGATTGCGATTCATCGGCTTCTACATATTGTTTTAAGAAGCTTATAAATCCAAAAGTATGCGAAAATAAAAAATAAATTGCGTGAATAGATTTAAAAATAATATACAAATATACAAATAATCTTTTCTTAATTTTCTTTATAGAATTGATAAAGTTGGCGATTAATTCTTTCATTTTTGTTTTCCTTTCTAAACTAAATAGGTAGGTCATTTGACCTACCTAAAAATATCAACTACTTCTATATGGTATAAACTCAACTAGCCTTGATTCATAATACATATCTAAGTATGCAGGGATACACTGTTTTCCATCTTTTTTTATCTCTTTATTAATATTCTCTATATCTTCAACAATTTGATCAATGTAAAAAGTTTTTATATCCATCAATTGATCAATCAATTTGTTGGTTTGTTGATCATAATAACTTTCCATTCTGTGCATTATCATTGCAGGAATTAATAAAATGAAACCAATCTTAAGTATAAAAATGAATGAAATACATTTTCCTACAAAGAGGATTGTTGAATACCTATCATATCTATCTATTTTTGTTTTTATTTTCTTAAAGTATCTATCATAAAACTCCTTGCTTAGCTGATCTATTTTTTTCATTTCAACCATCCTTCAATAAAAATTTTCTTTGCAAAAATTTCTGTAACTTCTATACTTGTATTTTATCATTTTTGTTTATTGAATAACAACTTTTTTAATATTTATCACATCTTAATTTTATATCTTCCCTTTTTATTAAATTGATAATTCCTGATTGCTAATTAGTTCTTTTCTTTTTTTTATGAGTGTTTCATTCCAATCTTTTTCTTCTGAATATACAGGGAGATACTTAATTTGCTTAAATTCTTTTTTCAATCTCTCAATGATTTTTTGAGTTGCAATTTTACCAGCTTCATCATTATCAAGTGCAATCATGACATCTTTTATATTTTGATGTTCTCTTAAATATGTAAAGATGCATTCTATTTTTTCTGCTCCACCTAAAGCTAAAAAAGAATGCTTTAAATGAAACTTGTAATTCATTTTTAAGGTCATTAATGACATCATATCTATAACAGCTTCAGTAATGATTAAAGTATCTGCATTGTCATTGTCAAAATTAATTCCGTAATCATAATCATTACCGGGTATTTCATACATAAATCTCTTTCCTGGTATTGTTCCTCGCTCAGATGCATATACTGGTTTGTCTTTATTATACCCAACGAAGACACAATTTTTTGTTCCTTTTGACTGATATAAGATTTTTTTTCTTACAAAGATTTTAACTATTTCTGGATCAATCATTCTAGTTTTTATTAAATATGCAAAAACTCTTTTATAATTATCATCTTTTGGTGGTAAAACAAAAGGTACTTTTTCCTTTTCTGGAAGTACTGTATTATCTTTGTCAAACATATTTTCATTATTCATTTTCTTTTCTAACCAGTAAAGAGAATAATTAATTGACTTAAACTTGTTACTTCTTTCTTGTCCAAATTCAATCAAAAAAGATAAGGAATCACCCCAAACACCATTACTATAACGTTTAAAGGTATTACTAAAAGTATTTATACGAACAGAATCATGTTCACGTAATGTAAAATATTTTCTACCAACTCTGATAGGAGTTAGACCTAATTCTTCAGCAAGATGAACTAAATCATAATTAGAAACGTGAGATCTTCTTTTGTTGATTAATTCTTTATTCATAATTATACTTTCCTTCCATTAGTTATAGCTCTAAACTAGTTTCTTTGTAGATTGATTTGATATTGAGATAAGGGATTACTCCATTTTCAATTAATTCATTTGTACCATTCTGTTCATTAAATATTTCTGTGGGAATAGCATATATATCTTTTTGTTGTTCCAATTCATAGCTTATTACAGTCATTGTATTATGTTCTAAATTGGATTCAGGAATTATGGCATGATTAGATAGACCGGCCATGATTCTATTACTAAATAAAGTTTTTGATCTGGTTTCTATGGAGTAGAGGATAGGAAATGGATACTCACTTAATATTAATTTGTCTTGTGCAATTACATTTAATAAATTACTTTGAAATGAAGGATTAGAAACATCCATGCCATTCCTTAAGAAAATAATACATTTTCCAGAATTATTAATACAGGAGTCAAGAGCTGTCTTTTCTATTCCTTCAGCCATTCCATTTATAATTACATTGCCTCTTAGAGTTAAATCTTTTACTACTTTGTCTGTTGTTTGCAGACCATAGTTAGAAGGGGTGTAAGTTCCTGTAACAAGTGATATTTCATTTTTTACCAGATTTAAATTTCCTATATAATAAAGGACAAAAGGTGGGCAATTAATTTCTTTTAATTTATCTGGATAATTATCATCAAATATGGTTACATAATTGCAGTTTACTTTATTTAATAATTCAACTTTTAATGTTTCATCAACTCTTTCTTTATTCATTAGAGCGTTATAGATTTTTTGAAAATCTCCATCATATTTTAAAGAAAAATACAATACTAATTCATTCATTTTATAGTTCCTTCTTTCATTATAAATTTAAGTCATTTTCTTTGTTATTTGAAAATTCAAATTCTAAATTCGATGCAATAACATTTATTTTTTCGTTTTTGATAAGGTAGTTTATTTCTTTTTGAAGTTTTAAAAATACTTCTATTTCTACTGTACCAACTTTTACAAAATTTGTTTTCTTGGAGTCAAAACAATATAAATCCTTTGCTTTTATAAAACTATCTTTTTTTACTCCGTCGTTTCTTTTTATTTCAATATTTCCTTCATATGATAATTTGGCATTTTTATGATTTTCACCCTTGAATGAACTTAATAAGACAGCCATAATATCGAAGGAAATCATATTTATGAAACGTTGTTTAGTGCTAATAATAATAAAAGGATGTCTTTCAACATCCTTTCCAAATTCATTATTAAAATGATCAATTAATATAATATCTCCAACCTTACACATACAAAACCTCTGCTTGTGCTTTTAATCTTTTTTTTCTAAATCTAAAATTATGTTTTGCTTGTTTTCATCATAGTGTAACAACCATTGTTGTTTTCCATGAAGTATTTCGTTTGGAAATTCAAAACATTCGGATTTTAAATTGTCATTGATCTTTATTTCAGCACAATCGTTTCGTAAAAAATTATCAATTATTTTATCCATTTTATCTCTCCTTTAATTATGATTGCTTTTCCATCTGTCATAAACTGACATTATAATGTTATTTAGAAGAATTTCAATTTCGTTTTTTGGATCGTTTATATTATCATAACCAATAAAGGTGTTACCTACTTCAGCCTCAAAATAATCACAGATATTATCTTTGCTCAAATCATGATTACACATTTGTGGGTATAATAAATTTTCTTCATCTAATATTTCTAAATATTCATAGATGTTTTGTTGCAATGCTCCATTACGAATTTCTTTGATCATATCTTCTTTCTTTTCATATGTGAAAGTTAACATTGTTTTTCACTTTCTTGTTTTATAATCACACTTCCTTTAATGATCTGAATATCCTGACAAGCAAGATTAAAGCGATACTCATCTTTATAAATCATGTTAGAACCTGTGCCAAAAGCTACAATAGTATCTCCTTTTTCTGCTTCTTCCATAAGTTCTGCATCCTTGCCATAAGCAGTGCAGCGGATAGGGGAGCGTTCAGCCTTTTTGTTGTATATTGTTACACTCAAAATTTCAAAATTACATATTCTTTTGTTTTTTAACAGCTTAAATTCTTTTTTTCTAAGTTTACCAGTTACTAAAGTTACTATCATTATTTTATCTCCTTTAAATATGCAAGATTCCTTTGAATTTATAGTTATAACCATTATTTTTTAGAGAACTTACATTTACAATATATTTATCATTATTCTTGCTTATTTTTAATAAGAATTCTTTGTTTTTATGAATTGTTTTAATTAATATTTTCTTTATTTTATCAAGAATATCTTCTTGGTTAAAAATATCTTGAGATACATATATATAATATTTCACACTAGACCTCCATTGATTTCTTTTATTGATTTTTTTGTGTATAAAACATCCGTTACATTTTCCATTTAGTCGTTGCTCCTTTGCTTGTACTTAATGATTGCTCCTGTATATCTGTTGAAGCTATCAGTAATAAATTTGACACTGCAAATAATAAATCCATGATTTATAAGCTTTAGTAATTTTAGATTAATTCTTTTTTTTAATTCAATATTGCAGTTATGTTTGTTAGGTACGATTGTCATCATAAAGTTACCTCTCGTTTTATTTTGCATAAGGTGGAAATTTAACCACCTTATGTATTAAGTAAGTTTATTAAGTTCTGATTGGATTCCCAATTTCTCTAATAGTCTATTTAAATCATCATCATCAATACATTTAAAAGTAATGCTTTTATTGGTCATTTTTATTTTGCAGTCACAAATTTTTTCAATTTCATGAGAAAGTGTACGTAACTGGAAGTTAGAAGATTCATTTTTCTCTTTTCTCTTTTGTAATCTACCTTCTGCAAGATTTTTATATTTTTGTGCAGTTCTAGGACTGCACCCCAAAAAAGGAGATAACCAGTCTACTGTAGGCATTCCTTTTTTCTTAAGATTAGGATTCTTTTCTAATGCATGAAGGAGATCTTTTGTCATTTGTACTTTTTCGTCATCCGTAAAAGTTTCTTGAGCATTGCTCATATGTAGTTGTAATAATGCAGATGTATCATCAAGTATCTTGTATACAAGACAAGGAATATCTGGATCGTATGCATCGCCATCAACTAATATTTTCAACGCTGTATATCTTCTTTCACCACCTAAAAGAACGTATTTTTCTTTATCTTCATCAAAGTATACTTCTAGTGGCTTCATTAGCCCAAATTCTTGTATGTTATTTGCTAGTTCAACAATGTTTCTTATTCTTTTCTTTATATTATGTGGATTAGGAATAATATCATCAATGTCAATCAATTCAAATTTTGGCTTTCTGTTTAATTTTAGTTCCATATCAACCAGATTAGAGAGTGCCATATTAATTACCACCTTTCAAAATTTCATCCACCAGATGTTCATAATCAGTTCCAACCTTAGTTTTCGTATCAATAAGTAATTGTGATTGCATTGTAGAACGTGATGCAACTGCTTCCTGAAATCCAATTGTTGTTAATAAAACCTTATTACCAAATAATTCTTTTAATTTTATCATGAAATTTTCATAATCCTTTCTTTTTCCACGTGGAATCATATTCATGAGTATTTTTACATTGTAAATCTGTTCATAATCATCTTCAAAATCAAATATTTCATACATCATATTGATAAATGATCTTAATTCAAATCCTCCAATTTTCAATGGTATAATGATTTCATCAGAGGCAAATAAACCATTTATTGTAATATTGTTAAAGGTAGGGGCGTGGTCAAAAATAATATAGTCATAATCATGTCGAATATTTCGTATTGCTCGTTTTAGACGATTATAAACTAAGCCACTATCTGCTGTTAAATATTTATCAGTTTTAATTAAATTAGTTCCCAAACTTGGTATTATGTCTAAATTATCATATTCAGTTTTATAAATGCATTCCTTGATCTCTTGATTCTTATCCAATAGCAATGTGTTTATATCTTTTTGAATATAATTATCTTTATTTAGATAATCATCAATAAACTTTACTGCTTTTCTAGTATCCATATTTTCTGGAATAGTTAATTGATTGAAATTTTTCAAATCGAAAGGTTTTAACTTTATTCCAAAAAACTGTGATACATTCCCCTGTGGATCCAGATCAATTATTAGGACTTTTTTATTCTTTCTAGCTAGTCCACTCGCCAGGTTAATAGATGTTGTAGTTTTTCCAACTCCACCTTTTTCATTGATAATGCTAATTTTTCTCATTTTCAGTTACCTTCTTCAGCTTAATGCTGACCTTTCTTTGATATATTTAGCCATAATTGACTAAAAAATCATGATGACGATATGATGTTTTAGTCAGTTATGAATTAAAAAAATGAAGAATGATAAGTCTATTGACCATGCTTCTAACATCATCACATCATCGCATTTTCATGAAATGCTCGTTACATATGTCAGGGCATCTACTATCATTTTCTATTCTGTTGTAAATGTACTTGTCTTTGCTAGTCGTTTATATAATCGGCTGCAATGTTTGTTATCCACCAGTTATTTAAGAAATCTTTTATTTCTTTGAATTCTTTATTACTTTTGTGGATCATTTCATCAACATTATTTAAAAGTTCATGAAATTTTTTATATATATCATCAATGGAATCGTAAAATCGCCCATTGTTGATACCTCTTTGAAATTCGGTTAGTATGTCATTTATTTCTCTTATTCTCTCATTTTTGGAATACTTAGCTTTTCTAATGATTTTCGTGTCATTTTCTTTGACAGTAATTCTGGAAATGGATTGAAAAAATAGAACATTATCAACCAATTGATTAACTGTTTTCAACACTTTACCTTTTATCTTGTTAATAAAAGTGTTGAAATTTTTAAATTTAAATACTCTTTCTTCAATTTCTTTCACTGACTTTTCGACGGTTATTGGAGAGCCATCTTTTTTTAGTTTTAAATCTCCTTTTTTAGCTTTTAATAAAGCATTTGGATTATCTTTGTTGCATCTCTTTCCGGTTGTAGAATCATAGTAATAATCTTGGTTGTATCGTTTTTCTTCTTTTCTAGGCTTCTTGTAGACATAACGACTAAAGAACAAAATTTCTACATAGTTTCCATCACCTATAGAGCACTTTTTATATACCCAAAGTAGCTTTTTGAATCTTTGATCAACATTCAAAATGAACTTTTTTACAAATTCATCTTCAATGTCTTTTTTTATTTGATTTGGAATCATTAATTTCACATAATGGGCAAAAACATTGTGATAAATAGAGCCATCTTCCTTTTCGATGTAATTCTTCTTATGAGAATTCTTATAGTTCATGAGTTTTTTTATATCTTCTTGATATGTCTTTGAATTAGAAGTAAGAGGAGAACCCTCATTTATAAATTGAAAAACATCCTCTGAACTATTGACAGTTTCATATTTGACATACATGTTTGTACTTCTCATAAAGACCTCCTGTTCGTGAGTGTGCGACCTTTAAAATGACATTAAAGTATCTTTAATGTTTTCTTCAAAAGGTACGTTTATTTAGTTGAATCTAAAATGACATTAAAGTTTCTTTAATGTTTTTTTTGAAAACTTCCTTAAAATCAAAAAAGCGAATGAGTTATTTCATTCGCTTTGCAAATATCTAAATTTGATTTACATTTCTTTATTTTTCTTCAACTGTTAAAAATATTTTATAGATAATCTTATGATCCACCTACAAATTGGTTTGTCTGTCAACAAGGCTTTCGCCCCAAATTAAGTTTAGTCGAATCAGACTAATGCGGGTGTAGTTCAATGGTAGAACTTCAGCCTTCCAAGCTGACTACGTGGGTTCGATTCCCATCACCCGCTCCATTTTTATTTTAGTCAAGTTATTAATCAATGAAAAGATATTTTAATTTGGTCGAATGAAATATCACATTACTTATTCAATTTTAAAAGTCCAATCAAATAACCTAAGTTATCCAACTGGACTGAATAATTGAACTTGACCTTGATAAAAGTGTTTGTTATTGATATAATTTAATTACGGTTATGCAATTTCATAACTGAATTACATTAAGTAATTAAATATATATAAATTCTAACTATCTTTTAACAATGAAATAGTTATTATGATCAGTGTTATGTTGGTGATAACTCTGGTTATTGATACATCGTTTTTGTTTTCAACGATGTTTTTTTGTTTTCATAATGAATTATATCATATCTTTTTTGTAAATGCTATAAAATATGATTTTTTAATTTATATTTTATGTCCTTTCTTATAAGTGATATGATATAAATTGTTACTAATATAGCTAGGACAACAAGTGTTATATAAATTGTCCCAATCAAAAAATCGCAAATAACTCTAATTAGTGAATTAAAGATTATCATGCTAATATCCACTAAGACGGACAACATCTAATCACCTCTTTCTTATCTATTAACATTGTACATTATATCATTTACTTTGTCAATACAAAATGTAAATTATTTAGTTTCCATTGTATATTATAAAGTTTTCATTGATAATTTATAAGTTTATTGTATAATATTAATGAGGTGATTTTAATAATGAAATATACGAAGGTTTCAGCATTGCTAAGATTACGTGATAAGACACTTTCATCTTTTGCAGCTTATTTAGGTGTATCACGACAACAAATAGCAAATAAAAAAAGGAAAGATTCATTTACTGTTGATGAATTTATTAGATTGGCTGATTTTACAGATACTACTCTTTGCTTTGTTGATAATAAAACAGGGGAGATTTTGATGAAATTTGATGCAAAAGAAGATGTTGCGAGAAATCTAGTTGAATAAAGTAGGTGTAAAATGTTATTGATCATAGACCTTATTATATTCAGTTGTATTAGAGGTGATTATTTTTCAATTAAGTACAGTTTTGCATAATATTCTATAATAAAAAGAGGTTTAATGTAAATTTGGAGATTTACACTAAACTTCTTTTAATGTTGATTTAATTTTCTAGCAATATCATATTTCTTTATTTACTTTTTATTAACTAGTATAGATATGTGATGTAGCATACTTAGTATCATTTGCATATTTATCTAAAGCATGGATTCTATATGTGAATTCAGGTTTAGTACCTTGTTTAACAGAATATTCAGATGCAAATTCGAATATATCCCCAGAATCAAAATTTGCATTACTTAAAAGAGTACCATCTTGTACAGTCCATATACTTGAATAATTATCAATGCTTTTTAATGTTATTTTAGCTTTTGGACCAGAATAAGATACAGAAACTGTGGCAGATTTATAGCCGATACTAAAAGAATATGACGTAGTTCCACTCTTGCTTGTAGGTTTTTTATCTAGAACATTTGCTTGATATTTTGAAAGACCATTATGCTGTAATGTGAAATAATGTCCATTTTTTGAAAAGTACACGTTCGTTTTTAAAATGTAATAATCTTTTGATGTATCAGTATCACTGGTATCTTTATATAATCTATAGCTAGTGTTAAAGTACGTACTCGTAGGTTTGTCTGATGAATTGAGAAGGTAATATCTATTTGTACCTGATCTATGCATTGAATATCCAAATGGTTGAGGCTGATTTCTTTCAATTAAAAAATCTAAACATGGTATCAAATAGCTTTCAATTGGTAAAGAACTTTCATTGAAATGAACAGTTTCAATATTATCTTTTAAACTATTGTTCTCAGTATATTTCAATACAGAAAATTCTCCACGCATATTAATCAATTCGTTAGATATAATTTCTCCAGTGTTTGAAGAATATATAAGAGAATAATTTTTAAATACAACTCCTAATTCTTCTGATAACTTTTCTATAGTGCTGTGACCAACAAATAAAATAAAGTTTTCCTTTATATATTCTTTTACAAGTTGTTTAACTTGAAGATTTGATAATGTTTTATTATCAACAGCGACCATACTACTACTATCGAATTGATATTTATTTAAATTTTGGGGATTAATTACTTCTATTTCATAATTTTTATATTTTTCATCTACGTTGTTAATGAAACTGATATCTAAATCTTGTTCTGTTATAAATAATAATTTTCCACTACCAGATGACGCTATCACATTTTTATTATTAAACTTATCACTAACAGTTAAAATACATCCTACAATTAATAAGATTGATATTGCTATTTTGAAAAATTTTGATTTCATGATTTTTCCTCCATTGTTTTACATATTTGATTCGAAGGATACATAATAGATAATGTTAAGGATGTAATTATATGTCTTGAAAATATTGCTTCACCTCTTTTCACTTATATTTATTCTGTATTATCCTTCTACTTATATAATATAGTGTGATTTTTGTTTTGTCAATATATATATTTTTTTTTACGACCTATTTTATTATAACTGTATTTATGATATTATTGAATTAAGAAACGAGGTGACTATGGCTAAATATTCAAACTATCTATTTAAATTAGATTTATTGATTTTAAGTGTCTTAAAACGACATGATATGTATGGTTACGAATTATCTAAAATAATTGCAGAAGAAACACATAACTATGTTGTACCCAAACATGGGACTATGTATCCAATAATTTATAAATTAATAGAAGAACAATATATTTCAAGTTATACTTTGTTGGTTAAAAATAAAGCTAGAGTTTATTATCATATAGAACAAAAAGGTTTAGAATATCTTCAACAACTTATTCTTGAATATGATAATCTGGTTTATCAAATTAATAATTTAATTCATGGAGAAGATTATAATGAAAGCAAATAAAAAATATTATACAAATGTTAAAAGACTTTTTCCGATTCACTCAAAAAAGGAAAAAGCCTATCTTCAACAACTTAAACAACAAATAAGTGAGTATGATGATTCTACATATGAAACTATGACTGATAACTTTGGAGAACCAATTGAAGTAGTAAAAGCATACTATGACACAATTAGTAGTAACTATTTATTAAAAAGAATTAACATAAAAAGAATGGTTATTATTACATGTATCTCTATTTTATCAATAACTTGTGTTTATTTTGCATATAGAACTTATCATTTAAATGAAGTTATTAATGAATATTATAATTCCATTCCTTCTGAGGTAGAGGAATCAATTGAGGTGATTGAATGATGAAAAAAATTATTTTATCTTTATGTTTATTTTTAACATGTTGTTTACCATTTACAAATTTAGTCAGTGCAACAGAATATTATTATGAAGAAACAATTGAAATTATTGATAGCACACCTTCTTCTAGGGTGGTTAATACTATTACAGGAAAGAAGACCAAATCTATGAAAAATTCAGCAGGAAATGTCCTTTGGTATGTTTCAGTTACAGGTACATTTGTATATACTGGATCAAAATCAAGTTGTACTATATCAACTGTTGAAGCAAAATCAAATAATAAATTTTGGAAGATTTTATCTAAGTCTAGTTCAAAGAGTGCAAATAAAGCCATTGCTACTGCAAAAGCACAAAATATTCTTGATGGTGAAGTGGTTGCAACTCATGTTCTTTCTACAACTTTAACCTGTAGTGCTACTGGAAAATTATCATAAAGTCACGAATCATATTCTATAATTGTTTTTCTTCTGAATAAAATTTTCGCGACTTATTTATTCTTTAAATATGATATTGATATGAAAAGTGAACAAAAAGAGTTAATTGTTCCTTTAAATTAACTGAACATATTTATTCAAGAAATGAAAAATTATTCATATACAAATGTTTTTAGTTTTAGACATAATGAAATTTAGATATTCCTTATACAAGATTTAGTTAATTTAAATAGATAAAAATAAGTGCATAGAGTGATTAAATTCAAGAAAACGCTAAAGATTTTGAATAAGGCAAAAAATACCAAAAATGCCAAAAGCCCTTAATAGCATAATGCTAGGGCTTTTTTGTTGCGATTGTATTTGACTATATGAAGTTACAAAATTTTATAGTTATTAAACTATTCTATCAAGATACAGTAAAAATTTTTGTTTTTTGCAATAAAGTATTGTTTATAATAAATTATGATTATTCCAAATGCCCACCAATCATTTTATTTCTTTTAAGTTGGGTAGCATTTTCCATTAGGTTCATGCATTTAAAGATACTATTCTTGCCATATTTATATTTAATTTCTATGATAGCGTTCTGTAATCTTTTTTCTTCTTCAATTTCTTGCTGATCAGTAAACAGATCATAATATTCAAATTCTTCATCTTTTACATCTCCAAAAGATATTCC
>CASDUM010000096.1 GCA_949283985.1 uncultured Mycoplasmataceae bacterium
AAATTTATTATTTCGTTAGTTTTTAATATTAAAAATTCTGAATTTTCTATAACTCTAAATTTCTGATTTTTATTATATAATATTTCTTGTCAAATATCATCTTTGATATTTTTTTCTAATCCGTTTATTACATTTGTAAAATATAAAGAACTTATTTTGTAGTTTTTTAGCAATAAAAACGCATCGTTGTGTATTAATATTTCTGACTTATTTAATAGATATCCATTATAAAAATAATTTAGATTTTTTCTTGATTTATTATCAAAAACTGAACTTTCACTAATATGTGTCTTTGTGAGATGCTTTTTTTAACTCAATTCTTATCACTAACGCCTCCGGAAAACTGATTTGTGTTAGTTTTATACAAAAATATAGATGATATAGAAAATATTGCAATAAATCATAAAACAAAGTATGAAAACATTTTACTTTTTATTTTCATCGATTCCCTCTACAACTATCTTCTACTTTATATATAACATATATATTTATTTTTGAAACATAATATTATTATTCAATTTCAATAATATATTACATGTGGATTTGCTATATACTATTACATAATATCATTACATAAATATTTTATTGTAAAAATAAATACTTATTAATTTAATATGATAAAATTAAAATGAAAAATAACAAATATTCAATTATTAATTTTGTTGTCAAAGAGTAACTATGAAAAAGAAAAATAAAACATTAAAAATATTTTTTGCTTCACTTATCCTTGCTTCAGCTTCTACTAGTTTAGTTGTTGGGATTTATTATTCATTTAAAAATTCATCTAAAATTCTGAGAATTGATAATCAAAAAAAACAATAAACCTACTTTAAGTATAGATCAATCAATAGATATATTCTCTCAAGAAAATTTAGAAAAGTTTAAAACTTTTTTTAAGGAATATTTGTACTCTAAAAATTATTCTAGAATAAAATATTATATAGATGTTTATAAAAATGAAAATTATATAAATAACGCGATAAATGATTCGTTCAAAAAAATAAAAGAATCAAGCGAGTTTTTAAATATTATAAATTTTAATAGTCAACAAGAAATACAACAAGAATTCATAAATATTTGTGAAAAAAATATAAATCTTTTTTGTATTGAATTATCAAAAAAATTGAATTGAAATTATAATTTTGTTTATATGATATTTAATGATCAAATATCTGACGAAAAATTCATAGAAGTTAATGATGTATATAACAATATGATTTCAGTAGAATATAATAAAAATCTTTATATTAATAATCTATCTGTTCAAAATGAAAAAATTTCTTGATTGAAAGAGCGATCAAAAACTGAAAGTTCTGATCTAGAAAACATGGCATATGAATATGCAAAAAAGGAAGTGGAAGAATATAAAAACAATTCAAGTATATTTCAAGAAGCTTTATTAATAAATAATAAAATAATTTCATGCAAAAAAACAAAAGAAAAACACATTATATTTTATAAATTTAAAAATATTAATGAATCATTATTAAAGAATATTAATGGGAATAGTGATTTATGAAATGATGTTTCGATTATAAATGAATGAATTCAAAATAATGAAAAAGTTTATGATTTACTTTTTGAAAAGGTTATAGATTACAAAGGTACAAAAATAAACTTCATCTCTTTTATATTAAAATTAAAAGATATTGATTCTAAAGGGATTTATGACAATTTAAATGAATTAATAATGATATTTAAAAATATAATTCAATATGTTACTGGAAGAGAATATAATTCATTTAAATCTATTGCTGCTGGAATATACTCTTTGGATTTAATAACAATAAGAGAACCATTATTTAGAATATATGAGAGTATAAAAAATATAGAATGAATCTCTGAATCTTTTAAGGAAATAGTTAATATTATTCATTCAGTTGTAAAATATTTAATAATTGGAGCTGATGTGATATGAAATCCATATTCATTCTCTATCATTTTAGGAGGTTCATACGTTGTATGTTGGCCATTATTTTCATTTTTGAATTCAATAATAAATGGTCCTAGTTTTGATTATAATAACATCCTTAATGTTGTTGGTGGAGTTTTTAATCTTGCTATTGGAAGTATATTTCAAATTGTTCTAAACCCACTTCTTAATACAACTGAATTAATAATTTTTTGTCAAGAAAACAATATTACGTTTTGATAGTGAGCAAAAGCTCATTGAAAATGCATAAAAAATAATTGAGCAACTACATTAGATCCATTAAATTGATTCCATTCGTGCATAAAGCAATTAGTAAAAAATAAATAGGAGATATAATCATGAAAAAAAGGACGAAAATCACACTTTGAAGTTTAGGTTTATTTTCTATTTTTGGAATTACTACATTTACATTAATCTCATATTTTGGTGTAAAACACCTTGAACAAACTCAACAAGATGAGATAAAAAAAAGAAATGAATTTTTAAATTCACTAATTCCTACATATGTTAATGAAGTTTTTCCTAATACCACTTTATTAATTAAAAAAACAGAAATATCGAACCAAGAAAATACACCTGTTGAAAATGTATCTTATTTTACATCAAGACTAATATTAAATAATGATATAGCTTATATTTCTGAACAAATAAATAACAAATCAAATTATTTTATAAAAAATGAGAAAACGTTCATTGTTGATGAAATAAAATTTGAATATGAATATGGTATTAATGTTAAGAATATAAATCTTGACGATATAAAATGAAAGTATTTTTCAAATATCAGTAGCGATTACTATGTTAATAGTTGCTCTTCTAAATATTGAATATCAACTAAAGCAACTTCAGAAATTTTAAATAATAAATATTTATCACTTCCAAAAGAATGAGAATGAAATAGTAATATAAATATTGGGTTCTCAATAAAAAATAATATCGCTAATTATGAATTTAATTTAATACAAGATAAATATG
>CASDUM010000097.1 GCA_949283985.1 uncultured Mycoplasmataceae bacterium
GAAGAAGGTGGAAGACACACTCCATTCTTTAATGGTTATAGACCACAATTCTACTTTAGAACTACTGATGTTACTGGATCAATTAAATTAAAAGACGGTGTAGAAATGATCTCTCCTGGAGATAACACTGAAATTACTGTTGAATTAATTTGTCCTATCGCAATTGAAGAAGGTTCTAAATTCTCTATTAGAGAAGGTGGTAGAACAGTAGGTGCTGGTACAGTTACTAAAATAATTAAATAATTTTAATTATAATAAATATCATTTATAGTTTGATAAACTGTAAATGATATTTTTTTATTTATGTTACTCTTCATAAACATAACTAGTAAAGTTCAGTAGAAATTGCATTTATATTGATATATAATATAGTTAATGTAATTAATAGAGAAAATAATGAAACTATTAAAAAAAGCGAAAATCATACAATGGTTGTCAATAGTAAATTTTATATTGATTATTGCATTTTTTGTACTTCTTTTTATGCTTATTGCACATACCTTCGTATCCATCCCATTTTTACTTGGTGCATTATTTTTATGATGAGATAAGAGTTATATAGAATCTTTAAATTTTTATTCAAATGAATTGTATCCTGATTATAAGCTTATTTTAGATTTGTGTCAAATGGTTTTTTATATTTCATTAGCTTTTACAATTATATATGCGTTGATTATATTTTGTACTAATTGAGATAATAAATTATTAAATCATGAAAAGAAATTATGAGGAACACTATCAATTTTATGTTTAGGCCCAATAGCTTCATTAATTTTTGCTTCAAAAGTTAAAAATACATTGACAAAACAATCAAATGATAATGAAATTATAGAAAATAAAAATTTAGAAAATGATTCACAAGATTAAATATGAAAGGAGGGATATATGGAATTTTTAAAGCAAGTTGAAAGTATTAGAACTAAATCAATAATTAGTCTTGTTCTTATTTTCACATTATTTGGTATTATTGCCTCATTTGTGCTAGATATAATAAATGCAATTGCCATTCTTACAACTGATTGAGAAAATGAAGAATTAAATTCTGATAGAACTATATGAGGAATATTAACACTTGTAGTCCTTGGGCCAATTGCATCATTAATTTTTGCTTCAAAAGCTAAAAAAGTTTTATCTAAAAATCAAACTAATAGTGTTGAGACATCCACAAAAGAAAGTAAATAACTTAAAAAGGATTAAAAATGGATTTATTAAAAAAAGCTCAGAGCATAAAATCTAAATCAATAGCAAATATTATCTTAATAGTAGTAATTTTAATATTAATATTTTTACTATTGTTTCTTATGCAATACTCATTAAACATAGAAATGAATGATGAATATATTGATCAAAATATATCTTTTCCTGAAGAAAGAATGTCAATGTTCATCATGATTGCAATAGCTATGATTTTATTTGTTATTGGAATCGTCGCATTAGTATTAGAAATATATTGCATAGTTATGATATTTAGTACCAATTGAAAAAATGATAAATTGGAGTCTAGCAAAGTTTTATGAGGAATATTAGCACTTATAGTCCTTGGACCAATTGCATCATTAGTATTTTCTTCTAAAGCAAAAAAAATTTTATCATCAAAAGAGAATGAACAAAGTAACTAATCAACAATTTATAACTATATATAGATTAAGCGCTATTTGTAGTTATATTTTTTTATTTATTGTATTGATATGGCTAATAAAAAATGAATATACTTAAAAGAGTAAAAATAATTCATTGAGTATCAAGAATAAATTTATTACTTTTTTGACATCTCTTTGATGTTATGATCTCATATTACATTATTTGAGCGTATGACTTTTAGTCTTCTTAGTTTAACACATAATACAAAGAAACATTATGTAAGCAATATAAGAAAAAATAATAAAATGTTTTAACATAAAATAAATAAGTCTTTTATGAAATATATATAGAATATTTAGTATAAATTAAGAACAATATTGTGATAACTTAAGTTACGATAATATTTTGTTATCATTATTAAATATTAATATTTAGATAATACGTATATGTTAAATTTTTAATTTCTAGTAATAAATTATCTGCTAACACTTGACTTTATATATATATAATTTAAGTTAGGTATGTACAAAAATATATTGTGTATCAATACCTATTTATCATATTTAAATGAAGCGAGTATTTTGAAAGTAATAAAAATGAATTCAACAAAATTATTAAACAAAGCAATAGGTATAAAAACTTATTCAATAGTTACAATTATCTTGTGTTGTTTATTTATTGGTTTTTTATATTCGTGACTTACTGATATAATTTATGGAATAATTATTTTATCAACTGATTGAAAAAACGAAGAATTAAATAATAGGAGAACTGTATTTGGAGTGTTTACTATTATTTTACTTGGTCCTATTTCATCTCTTATTTTTTCTATTAAAGCAACAAGAATTTTATCAGAAAAAATGCAACAAAAAGAAGAATAAAATATTTTTAATTACTACAAAATAAAAATACTTATTTTGTAGTAATTTTTAGTTTTTATTTAGCTTATATGTAGAAATTACATTTGACTTCTAATATATAATTCGAGTATAAAATATTTTTTCATACATTAAAATGAATAAAATGTGCAAAATAAACAAAAATGATCCTATTAAATAATACTAATTTTTATTTCAGTATTTGCATGATCTAATATACGTGATAATTATATTAATAATGTAACTTCGGGAATCAAATATTCAAAATCTATACAAATATTAATTATTGCATTTATCTTACTATTGCCTATTGCTACTAACTAAAATAATGAAGAATTAAATTCAGGAAAAAATTATTTGTAATCTATATTATTGATATTATTGGTTACAATTGCATCTTTACTTTTTTGGTAACAAAAGTATTTTGTCTATGTAATACAATAAAAATAATAACATCTAAATAAAATTTATAACTATTGTTAAAGCAGCATATTTTAGTCGTATTTTTATAATTATTTCACATCTATTACATTATTTAATTAAAGCAAAATTATATATAATTATAATATTGAGATTGAGGTATACAATGAATAAATATTTTTCAAATTATTATCAAGAAAAAGCAGTTATTAAGTTAATTAATAAACATTTCTGAAAATCAAAAGTTGGACCAATATCATCTTTGGTATTACCTTTATTTTTAATGATAGTATATGCAATTATTTCAACTGATAATAAATCGATGCTTGCTAGTGGTTTGTCATCATTTTTTTCTTTTTCAATATTGCCAGTTGCATTAATTACATTGCCGCAAATGATGGTAGAACTTAAGTCTTCAATTATTTTAAGAAAAATATCTGTTTCCAAAATAACAGCATCAAAATTTTCTACGATACTTCTTATTTATTATTTAATTGCAATAATAATATCAAATATTATTATTCTGACACTATATGCAACTTTTTTAAATGTCGATGCACCTAAATATTTCTCAGAAATAAATTGAGGAGAATTTTTCTATACATTAATTGTTATATACATAATATCACTATCTGCAGGATTATTACTAGGGGTATTAATTAAAAAAATATCATTAGTATTATTAATTGGTTTTATTGTAATGATGGTATCTGTAATTTTTTCTGGACAATTTATGCCTTTAATTGTTCTCGCAAAGTCAGAGCCAATTAGATATATATCATTATTCTCACCAATATCATATGCATTAAATTTTATGAATAATGTTGTTGTTTCCACTAATTCAGAATACATAAAAATATGAGAACTTTTAGGTTATGTTCCAATTAAGGAAATACCACCAGCATATGAAGGAATATTTGACTTCAAACATTCATTTAATGTTTATGATATTGCTGATATTCCAGTAGTAAACACAGGTAATTATGAGAAAAAAATTTATTGAATAGAAGTTTATAGACCGTGACAAAATATTCTTAATTTTGTTATGCCATATTTATTCTCTATGTTATTTATCTTTATATCAATTAAAAAATTTAATTGAACAAGTAGGTAGTTTATGAAAGTAGAAACAAAAAATTTAATAAGAAATGATAATATTAACCCTTACAAAGATATTGAAACTTTTATAAAAAAAGAAAAATATAAAAATTTTAACCCTTTAATAGAGGTAAGAAATTTATCTCATAAATTTAAAACAAAAAATAAAGAAAAAATTATTTATGAAAATATTAATTTTGAAATTTTTGAAAATGAAAGATTAGCCTTTCTAGGACCAAATGGAGCTGGAAAAACATTAACTATTTCGACGCTTTGTGGAATAATAAAACAAAAAAGTGGTGAAATTAAATATAATTTTGAATATGATAAAAAACCACATGAAAAATTATCAGTTCAATTTCAAGATCTTCAATTTCCTAGCTCATTATCCCCAAAAGATTTAATTGAATTTTCACTAGAAATTCAGGATGTAAATGAAGTTGATGAAGAAGTAAAAGAGGCTATAGAAATATTTGAAATTGACAAAATAATTAACACTAAAATGTCAAAACTTTCTGGTGGACAGCAACAAAGAGTTAATGTATTCATGGCATTAATTGGAAAACCAAAAGTTTTATTTCTAGATGAGTTCACAACAGGTTTAGATATTGCAATAAAAACAAGAATTCAAAATTATATATTGAAGTTTTGTGAGAAAAATAAAATATCTTTAGTTATTATTAGTCACGATATTGATTGCATAGAGGATATGGTCGATAGAATAATAATTCTTGCAGACAAAAGAATTATTATTGATGCAATGACATCAGATATTAACAAAAAATATAGCTCTGTAAAAAAGATGTTAAAAAAATATATTCTTGTATAAAATATTTAATTTATTAAGAGGTGCAAATAATGTTCAAAAAGAAATTATTTTATATACATGGTATAACATCACACAAAGATAATAATCCTTCATTAAAAGAAATATGTAAAGATAAAAAAATAGAATTTTATTCTATTAATTTACCTGGACATAATGATAACGATTTCAACAATATTGAATTTAATATTGAGTCATATGGAGAATATGTCAAAGATTATTTAATTCACAACAAAATTAAAAGGAGATTAATATTATATGGTCATTCAATGGGAGGGGCAGTCGCTACTTCTCTAGCATCAAAATATAGAAAAAAAATAGGAATTAAAAAACTTATTTTAGAAGATCCTTTGAACAGTTCGATTGAATACAATACCAAAGGGAATAAAATTTCTATTATAAATAGAAAAATTAAAGAAATAAAATTAACTAGAGAAAATAATGTCAGCAATGTTAACTCATCATGAATTGATTGATTCAGAAAATTTAGTTCTAGAATACCAAAAGATAGATGATAAGAATTTATGATATTAGCAAAAAATATTGTGTCAAAAGAATCATTAGATAGATTAGATACATATTATAAAAATTTAAAATTAAAAACAAATGTTATTTTTGGAAAAAATGATTTTATTATTCCTTGCAATGAATCAATAAATAACTTAACATCGCTTAATAAGAAAATTAAAACACATATTATTAGCAATGCTGGACATTCACCAAATAAAGAAAATACTAAAGAGTATAAGAGATATATCAGTAAGATTTTATAATGGTTTAAGTGACCAATTACACTTGTTTTTTGGTTTATAATGAATATTAATATAAAGATGAAATACAATGATAAATAAGATCATACTAATCATTACTGATACTATTCCGAGAGTAAATTA
>CASDUM010000098.1 GCA_949283985.1 uncultured Mycoplasmataceae bacterium
GTTAACATTAATGAAATCAAAGAAAAAGAGAATATAAAAGTCTTTGATAAAATTTCAGTTGTTATAAATTCAAACAACTCAATACAAACAAATTCAAAAGAAAAATTAGAAAAAGAAAAAGAAAAATTATTATTTGAAATAGAAAGGTCAACAAAGATGCTTTCTAATAAAAGTTTCGTTGAAAAAGCACCTAAAGAATTAGTTAAAAATGAAGAAATTAAACTAGAAAAAAATAAATCAAGATTAGAAGAAATTGAAAAAATTATAAAAATTATATAAGATTTGCATTTTTTTCCCTTTATAAATAATGGAGGGATAAATGCATTTTTTATTCAACAGCAGAAAATATTATTTCATTTTTCTAATATCCATTTGTTTATTAATTTCATTTTCAACATGAAATATATTCTCTATATTGTTTTTAATGATAGCCATTTTTTGTTCATTAAATAAAAATATTTTAATGAGTAAAAAACATATTTTGCCATTGTTTATAATATTGGTTTCTTTTGTATTGTTTTGGTTTTTGCAATACACATTTGATTTCAATTTAATAAATTTCATTATAAATAAAACTAGAATAATGGAAATTAGGAATTATTCAATAGAGTATATAAAAAATAAATACCAAAATGATAATGTAGAGTCTTTACTTCTTTTAATGCTATTTAATGAGAAGACAGAACAAGGATGAATGATATATAATAATCTTAAATCGATATCAGTTTGCCACATCATTGTAATTAGTGGTTTACATCTAAACTTACTTGTTGTTATAATTAATAAAATATTTAGAAATAAATATTTGACAACAATTATTAACTTTATTGTTCTAATTGTAATATCAATTTTCTTAAACTTTTCAATTGGTGCCATTAGAGTATTTTTAATGTGAATTATAACTGTCATTGATAGAAGAAAAATATTGAATCAATTTGAAAAGCTTACACTAAGTGCAATCATTGTATTATTTTTGGATCCAACTAAATTATTTTCTTTTGGATTTCAAATGTCATATTTAGCTACCTTTTCAATTTTTTATATAAATAAAATTTATAGAAAAAAATTTGCAAAAGATTTATTAGTTAATTTAACAGTAAATATTTATCTATATCCAATGATTTCAAAAATGAGTAATACTTTTTCTTTATGATCATTTTTATATTCTTATTTATTTTCATGAATATATTTATTTAATTTTATTTGTTTCTTATTTTTTTATATTCCAGGTATTGAATATTTTTATTTAGCAAATTATTACATAACTGAATTTAGTATACAAGTCTTTATCCAAATTAATGTTTCAATTAATGTTTTTGAAATGAACAATTACACCACAATTATCTATTATTTAATTTCTTTTTATGCTTCATGAATTATTTATAAATTCAAGAAAATTTAGAATGCATGATATTATTGATTTTAGAGTCAATAGGACATAAGAATTTATTTATTGCTTTGTAATTAGAATATCAAAAACAATTTTTATCTCAACATCATTCATTATTTCTTGTTAATTTATTTTTTGCAAACGCTATAAGAAAATTGAATACCAATGCTCATATATATCAAAATACTACGCAAAATGGAAAGTCGAGATGTAAAATTTCTGTTACTCCAGAATATTCACCACCAAATCAATCAAATTCAACAAGTCCAGTTGCATTTGCAGTAACTCCTAATGCATTTATAGTAATTTGCATATAAATCATTCATATAATATAAAATGCACTTGTCCCATAAAAGCTATATCTAGTGTATTTTTTACAATTAAGAATGTTGATTAATGAAAACACAATTAATAAATAATGCATCATGAAGTAAATTCTATTGCTTACATCAGCGCCAATAAAAATGTATTGTCAAGCAGTTGAATTTTTATTTGATATTTCTAAATCAATATCATCAAGCATAACACCACCAAAAATGGTTATTAATCCGCCCAGTAATGCAACTGGAGATATTACTTTTGCAACTGATCTAGATTTATCTAATATCATAGAAAGAGGTAATAAAAAAGCAGATAATGGACACATATCCATTAAAAAAATTTTTGATGTCTTAAATGAATATAGCAAGGAACCTTTTTCTAAGTTATCTATATTATCAATGTAATAGATTAAATCAGGAACATATCTAAATATTAAAAAGTAACTTAAAAATAAAATTCCAAAAATAATATTAAAAATATAAGTTTTAAATATTTTTGTTGAATACTTATGTGTTCCCAATATTAATACAATTGTAATTATAGTAAATAAACCTAAAATTAAACCTAAATTCATATATTAATTATATTTTACTTGTGGTAATTAATATTATTAATTATTGTAAATGCTCTATATA
>CASDUM010000099.1 GCA_949283985.1 uncultured Mycoplasmataceae bacterium
ATAAATCTTCTAATTTTTCACCAAGACCAATATATTTAACAGGAATATTAAATATATCTTTGATAGCAAGAATAATTCCACCTTTACTTGTTCCATCCATTTTTGTTAAAACAATTCCTGTAATATCAGATATTTCTTTAAATGCTTTTGCTTGTAACAATCCTGATTGGCCTGTTGTTGCATCTAAAACTAATAAAAATTCATGTGGAGCAGTTTCATCAAATTTTTTTATTACATTAGTTATTTTTCTTAACTCTTCCATTAAATGAATTTTATTTTGCAATCTTCCAGAAGTATCACAAATTACAATATCGTAATTATTTTCTTTTCCTCTTTTCACACCTTTGTAAATAACACCAGATGGATCTTGTCCATACTTATCTGGAACTTCAATATCAACTTTTATTCTCTCTGATCATTCTTTTAATTGTTCAATAGCTCCCGCTCTAAAAGTATCTCCAGCAACTAAAAGAACTTTTTTGCCATCTTTTTTAAAACTATTTGCTAGCTTAGCGATTGTTGTTGTTTTTCCAACACCGTTCACGCCACTAACTAGAATAATATTAGTTCTATTCTCTTCAAGATTTAAGCTAACTTCTACTTCAGTTTCTTGAATATAATAAACTAAAATCTTATCTAAAATAATTTCCTTAATTAAATCAGGATTAGAAACTTTTTGATATTTAACTTCTTCTCTAATTGCATCAACAATTTTTTCAGTTGGTCCAACACCAACATCAAAAGAAATTAATATTTCCTCAATATTTTCAAATAATTCATCATTAATTTCTGTATATTTTTTTGACATTTCTTTAATTGCAGATGTTAGTCCTTTCGATGATTTTTTTAATCCATCGTCAAACTTCTTTTGTTCTACAATTTTTGAGTCATATATATTATTAATATTTTCTTTATTTTTTTTCTTGATTTTTTCAGATAAAGTTTTTTTAGATTTTATTTTATCAATAATTTTTTTTAAAAAACCCATATTAACCTCTATTGTTCATCATCTGAAAATATGTTTTTTGCATCATTAAGTTCAACTTTATACATTGATGTAATACCTTTTGTTTCCATTGTAGCACCATATAAGCTATGACATCTTTCCATTGTACCTGGTCTATGTGTAATAATTAAGAATTGTGTGTCTTTTGAAAAATGTGAAATTATATTACCGAATCTTTCAACGTTAGATGGATCAAGAGCAGACTCAGCTTCATCAAGAATAACAAGCGGAAAATGACTTGTTTTTAAAATTGAAAATAATACTGATAATGCAACTAAAGTTTTTTCGCCACCTGATAATGCAAATAATGAATTAATTTTCTTTCCTGGAGGTGATGCAAGAACATCAATACCAGATTCTAAAATATTATCTTCATCTGTGAATTCAATTTTACAGCTTCCACCACCAAATAAATATTTAAATATTTCAGGTAGCTCTTCATTTATTTTTATAACAACATTTTTGAAATCATTAATTGCTTTTTCATCTGATTTTTGAATAACTTCTAATAATTTTTCTCTAACTCTTTCAGCATCATTTAATTCTTTTTCAAGATCACCCATTCTTAATTTCTTTTCTTCTAATTCTTTTTTGGCTTCCATATTGATATCACCAAGATATTCAATATTTTTACCTAATTTTCTAATTCTATCTCTTGCTTCACCATCAGAAATTGTTAATGGCACATTATATTTAGATATAGCAAATTCAATTGTCATTTTATATTCAATATTAATTTTTTCTTTTGAATATTTTAATGCAGATTCACAACTTGCCTGTTCTGCTTTGTATTCAATTAATATATTTGAACTTTCATCCATTATTTTTCTTGACTCGTTAATATTATTATTAACTTCTGAAAGTTTCATTCTTAAATTATTTCTCTTTTCTTGATTAATATTTAATTTTTCTAATGCAGATTCTTTTTCAAGGATAAGAGTATTTAACTTATGACAGATTGCATCATATTCTGAAGCATTTCTGATAACTGAACTTTCATATGATTTATTAGATATTTTTTCATATTCAGCTTTTAACAATGAAATTTCAGAATTAGATTTTTGAAGGAATTCTTCATATTTAGAAATATTGATTCTTTTTTCAGAAATTTTTGAACTAACTTCACTCAATTTAATAGCATTTGACTCAATGCCTAATTTATGTTCTCTTATACTATTTGAAATACTTTCAATTTCACTTTCAATAGTTGCAATTTTTTCTTCTAGATTAAAGGTCGTTGTACTAGTTCTGTTGTATCCACCTTTCATAATACCGCCAGGAGATACAACGTCACCATCAATTGTTACAATCTTATATAATTGATTTATATATTTTGATATTTCTATCGCATTAGAAATGTTATCTGCAATGATTGTTCTTGCAAGTAAAGTATCAATCACACTTTTAAAAATTCTATTTTCATATTTAACTAAATTTGATGCAATATCAATATATCCATCTAATTCAGAAGCAATATTTAAGAAATCATCACTGATATATTTAGGTTTAAGATTGTATATTGGCATAAATGTTGCAAACCCAGCTTTATTATTTTTTAAGAATTCAATTGCTTTTTTTGCATCATTGTTTGTATTAACTATAACATTATAAACATTGCTACCAAGTGATGTTAATATTGCTTTTTCATATTCTGCATCCATTTTAATTGATTCAGAAATTAAACCATGAATTCCAGAAATTGCTTCTTTATTTTCTATTACTGCTTTTGCTCCATCAGGGACATTTGTTCTATTTATATTGTTGTTTTTTAATGTTTCCAAAGTTGTTGATTTAGAAGAAAATTCACTATTTAATTTAATGTATTCATTTGTTAATACATCTTTTTCTTTGTTTAAATTATCTAAATCTGAAATAAGTTCTTGTAGTTCTGCTTGATTAATTTCGAGTAATCTTTTTTTATTATTTGTTTCAGATTCTAAATTATTAATATTGATTAATAATCCTTCTAATTTTTCTTCTTTGTTGTTTGATTCAACTTTTGATCTAACGTCATTTTCAAAAATTGATTTTTTAATTTCTAAACTATTTATTTGAGAATTTAGATTATGTAAATTTGAGTTTACATCGTCAATTAATAAATCGGCTTCTTTTATAAATTTTTCATATAAATTATATTCATCTTGTAAAGATATTAATTTAGGAGATACAAAAGATTTTTCTTTTTCAGAATTTGAAATTTTTTTATTTAATTCATCTAATTTTGCTTGATTTTCAATAATATCTTTAACTAGTATTTTTAATTCTAGTTCTGTTAATTCTTCTTTATAAAGTTTATATTTTTCTAATTTTTCACTTTGTGCCTCTAGTTTTTTTAAATCTCTAGATAATTCTTTAACTAAATCAGAAACTCTATTAAAATTATTATTTGCTCTTTCTAATTGGTTTAAGCTTTCTTGTTTAAATTTTGTATATCTTCCAATCCCTGCAGCTTCTTCAAATATTTTTCTTCTTTCCTCAGGTTTAGCATCAGCAAATCAGTTAACAGTACCTTGTGAAATAATACATAACGATCCTTTTGATAAACCAGTATCTAAAAATATTTCTTGTATATCTCTTAATCTTGCTTGTTTTCCGTTAATATAATATTCATTATTACCAGAACCTCTATATAGTTTTCTTGTTACAGAGATTTCATTTAGATCTGAATATAAAACTTTTGCTTCATTACTAAATGTAAGTGTAACTTCTGCGTAGTCGCTAGCTTTCATGTTTGTGGAGCCGTGAAAAATCATATCATCACTTTTTTTACCTCTTAAAACCTTGTTAGATTTTTCACCAAGAACTCATTTAATTGCATCTATTACATTAGATTTTCCAGCTCCATTAGGCCCAACAATTCCAACCATTTTTTCTGTGAAATTCATTGTCACATTGTTCGCATATGATTTAAAACCTTTTGCTTCAATTTTCTTTAAAAAAATCATAATTTCTCCATAAAAATAAACACTTTAATTATATAAAAAAAACATACAATTTAACCATATTATTAGAAATATTTAGTGTGTGAAAATATTTGTCTTACTTATGATAAATATTTATGGAAAATATTATTATATTTATAGACTATATTATGTTCTAATGAAGTTAAATATGAATGATTCAAGATGTATCTATTTTAAAAAATGATAAATATTTTTTAAATTTAAAATGTGTCTTGAGATGATAATCTACTCTATGATTTAAATCATAAATATAAAAAAATATATAAATGACCAATATGTCATGTAAATGAGAAATGAATGAAAAAGTAGATTAACTTTAAAAAGTAATCTCCATAACTCACTCTATAATTGTGGCAGTTGATATTCACACAATATTAGTTATAGATTATTTATATAAACAAAATATTAAAAGTTCCACACTAAAAAATCAATTTGTCAATAGATTTAATATAATATTTGTTTATTGTTGTTTTTTGTAATTTATGAACGAAGAAAAAGCATTAAAATAGGTTCTTTTATCCTATATTAATGCTTTTTAGTGACTAACCTCTTATTTCAAGATCAGCAATAATTTTTCTATATCTTTCGATGTCTTTGTTTTTCAAGTAATTTAATAAAGATTTTCTTTTTGATACTTTTTGTTGTAATCCTCTTTTAGAAATAAAATCTTTTTTATTTTCAACCATATGTGCCGTTAAAGACTTAATTTCAGCTGTAAGAATTGCTATTTGAACTTCTGTAGTTCCAGTATCATTAGCATCTTTACCATATTTTTTTACTAATTTTGATTTTGTTTCCTTGCTAATAGCCATTTTATATCCTTTCCAATTTACACATAGCATAAATATGAATATCTATACATAGTGGAAATTAATATTACTATATTAATTTAACCATAAATATCAATAAATTCAAAATTTTTTACAATAAATATAAAAGCGACTTGTATGAAATTTAATGAATTTTCTATGTTAAAAATATAGATAAATTCTATAATATTTGATAAAATTTTAAATTTTCTTAGATTTGACGAAAAATTACTTAATTATCCGCCCTTAAAAAATCAAAAAAGTATAGAAAAATCTAGCTTTTTTGCAAAAAAGTTCAAGAAAAGTTCAAGAAAAGTTCACAAAAAGTTTATAAAAAGTTCATAAAAAGTCCTGAATTTTTCCTAAATTTGTCCAAAATCCATAATTTTACATAAAAATTCCCTTTATAATAGGTGGGGAGCGATTCCCCGAGGAAGGAGTAATTATGTGATGAAATATGGTAGTTGGTGGAAGTGTTCTTGCTTCTGCTATAAGCACTATGATAGGCAATGTATCAACTATTGCAGTTAATACTATAAATGCTACTAGTGGCGAACAATCAAATCAAGAAAATAAAAGTACCAATGTTTTTAAAAATACAAATAATTTTAACATGGTCAGACTTTCAAAATATCCATCAAGAACAACTATAGGCTTCTTTTAAAAAATCAAGATATAAATATTTCAGTCAAAGTAGAAACAATCTAAACTTTTGAGATTAACTTTATTCATGTTATTATTATGCTCATAATTTACGATTGCGATGTTAAAGTTATTTCTCCATAAACTTTAACTAATTAAAATACATCTTTTTTCATTATATAAACAATCAAGTCAAATAAAAATCTAGAATCATTCTTTTGATCTATGTTGTTTTCATATATTTAAACCAGATAACTTTCGTTTCTTTTATATATTAATTTATACTATTTTTAATATAATTAAAATCTTTTCATAAATTTAATAATTAAGTCCCTTTGTCTATTTCATAAGTTATAATTAAAGTAAGGAGTAGATATGAATTATTCAATTAGATGAAAAGATATGAGCAATCATCCAAGCCTAGAGGAATTTTTCAAAAATAAAATTCAAAAAATATTTGAATTCTCATTTGTAGAAGAAAATGTTAAGGCAGAATACATTTACTACAAAAGAGAGGGACAATATAAATTGAGAATAAATGTAAAAATTCATAAGGGTGATATCATCAGAGCTGAAGCTTCTGATGAGAGCGGCGAAAAAGCAACAAACAAAGCAATTGACAAAATTATTGATCAATTGAGAAGGATAAAAACAAAATTAAATCACTAACAAAAAGAAATACCTCTTTTTTTCTTTTTGAAGGTAAAAATAAAATATCTTATTGGCGAAATGCTAATAAGGTATTTTTTATTTAACATTAATTTGGTTGTTTTTATTTTTGTCTAATTTAATCTCTATTAAAGATGGAACTCCTGAGATAAGAACAAATAATATTAATGTAACTAATTTCATAATTCTGCCAATAATTTCATCATTATCAAATGATGAAGTAGCGATAAATATGATATTTACAATGGAATCTAAAACTAAAATTATTAGTACTATTGATATTAATAATACTGAAATGATAGCTGTAGGTATAAAATATTTCTTTTCTTCAATTTTTACCTTTTTAGTTTTTCTATTTCTTAAACCACCATAAATAGGAAGCATTACAAATAAGAAAGCAAACACTGCAGTTCATGTTGCCATTAAATCACAGAAAGAATATAATTTTCCAAGAGATTGATGACCATATGTATCACCATATATATTTATATATCCAAGTGCTCCAATGATTGAGAATAATATAAAAATTGGAACAGTGATAATGATACAATATATTATTCCTATAATTGGTTTATGGTCATTAAGTTTTGAATGAATTTTTTCGCTAAAAGGTAGTTCTTTTTCTCTTATTAAATCTTCTATAAATCTAGGAGATCACATTGAGAAACCATTAATAATTCCTAATATACCTATTGCTATTGTTAGGTTTATAATTCCAAGAACTCATAGCGAGTCTCTTTCTCTTAACCAATTTTCAAAACCAGAGATACCACCATTACCAGTAAGAGACATAATTATAGAAATTACTAAATAAATTATTGTTACAGTACCCAAACCTAAAAAGATTGCTATAGGAGTCTTTTTTGGTTCTTTCATTTCTGTTTGTAGGCCTGCTGTTACATAAAAACCATCATAAGCAAAGAATATTCCGCCCATTGCCATAAATAATCCAATTCCTGGTGATAAATAAGCAAAATTATTACTGCTATGAATTGATGATATATTATCATCTGAAGTTACTCCAGCGCTAACATGAATTTCTGATGGACTAATAGAGAATATAATAATCCCTAATATAACAGTCATTGCTAACGGAATAAATTTAATAGATGTAATACAAAGATTTAATATATTTCCAATTCTTGATGATGCTCCTGATACAACAATAAATGAAAGTGAAATCAATAAACAAATAATCATTCAAACAATTCAATCTGAACTTCCATTTCCGCCAAGCATGAATGATGGTTGTATTATATAATTTGAAAAACAACTTATTGAATCTTGGAGCGACATTAAAAAATAGAAAGGCATAAAGAAGAAAGTTAATGGCACATATAAATATGTCATAAAATTTTTCGACGATTTATAAATAAAACTAGAGTTAAAAACTTTACATCATCCAATTAAAGATAAATTATCATTTCTAGCAGCAGAAATTTCAATTAGTGCTAGCGCCATTGATATAACAGCAAACGCAGCTATTATTCAAGCAAATATAGCTAATATTAATGAACCCTCTGAATATTCTAGTACACTCTTAGCTTTAAAAAATATACCTGCGCCTATTGAAGATCCAACAACAATCATCATTGCTGAAAAAAATGATATTTTTTTTCTTGTTGGTAATTCACTAATAGAAACACTTGTATTATTATTTATGTTTTCCATGTTAACCTTTAAATTTTATTTATTATATATGAAAATAAAAAAAAATAAATAGATTTTTACATTAAACGTGTCCCCTATTTATTTAATCCATTATTTTATTATTTTTATCTTTTATATTTTTAACTAAATTTTTTCTTAAATTACAATTATCAATTAAATTATTTATTTCTATGAAATATTCATCTGACATTACATCATATGTGTGAGTGTCAATTCCTATGATTACTTTACAATTAGATTTTGAAACTTCTTTTCAGAAATTTTCATAAGGATAATAAAACTCATCTTTTTTCAGCTTTTTAACTTTATATCCGTTTATATTTATTTCTAAAGGGACATCATATTTAATTGATAATTCAATAAATTTTTGCGTTAATCAAATTGCTTTTTCGTCTCATTTTTTATAAACATGTAAAAATATATCTGGATGAGCAAAACAACTAAACAAACCAGATGAAAGAGCGCTTTTTGCATATTGATATTGTTTATTTAACAATTCATCTTTATCTTTACAAAAGTGAATATATTCAATATAATTGTGATTCATGTTTAAAAAATGATTTCCAAATATTAAATATTCAATATCATCTCTCTTATGTAATTTTTTAATTCTGTCATAAATTATAGGATGTCATTCACATTCTAGTCCCATGTATATATGAATATCATTTTTATATTTCTCTCTTAAAGAATTAACTTTATTAATCAATTCATTTATTTCATCATCAGTTGGAGTTCATCTTGTTTTTGGAATTGGTAAATGCTCACTAAATCCAAATACTTTATATCCTCTTTGAATCGCTAATCTGATTAATTTTTCAGGCTCATTTTCGCTGTGACCACAGTAATATGTATGAGAATGATAATTTGTTCTACTCATTTTTATTCCTTTATTAATATTTTAATTTATTTTATTTTGTTATAGATAGTAAAATATATTTATTATGAAAAAAATTATTGTTATAATCGGACCAACCAGTTCTGGAAAATCAAAACTTGCAATCGAAATAGCAAAAAAGTTTGATTGTGAAATAATCAATGCAGATTGCTTCCAAGTGTATAAAGAGTTAAATATAGGTACAAATAAACCAAAAAAAGAAGAAATGGAAAATATTAAGCATCACTTAATTGATTGTATTCACATAAATGAAGAATGGGATGTTAAGAAATTCAAAGATAAAGCTGAAAGAATTATTGATAATTCTACTAAACAAATCATTATTACAGGTGGATCTAATCTCTATATTGATGCATTACTCAATAATTATAATTTGTCAAATAAAAAAAGAGCTAATCAATACAATAGTTATAGTAATGAAGAATTATTTGAAAAATTAAAAGCTATTAATAAAGATCTAGCAAATAAAATTAGCATTTCAAATAGAAAGAGACTAGAAAGAGCTTTAGAAAACAATGGAATTATGAATAACAAAAATGAATTAAAATACATTCCATTTATAGTATTTATAAACCCTAATAGAGAAATGCTTTATAAAAAAATTAATTCTAGAGTTGATGAAATGATTAAAGATGGTTTATTAGATGAAACTAAGAATGTATCTTCTTGAAAAGGTTTAAATGCACTTAAAGCTATAGGATACAAAGAAATTATTGAAAATAATTTTATTGTTTACGAAGATACAATTAATCTAATAAAAAAGAACACAAGAAATTATGCAAAAAGACAATTAACATGATGTAGAAATAAATTTAAAGCAAACATAATTATAGATGACACTAATAAATTAAATGAATTAGAAAATAAAATTAAGGATTTTTTATATGAATAACGCAAGACATTTATATATTCATATACCGTTTTGCAAAAGCATATGTACATATTGTAATTTCAAAAAAGAAATATTCAATTTAGAAAAATGCGAAAAATATATTGAAATTATATGTGAACAAATAAATTCTATTAAACAAAAATTAAAAACAATTTATATAGGTGGCGGAACTCCAAATTCAATTCCAAATATTCATTTGGAAAAATTATTAAAATCACTTTATTTAAAAAAAGAAAACGGTTGTGAATTTACAATAGAAATAAATCCTGATTCATTGACAATTGAACAAATAGAATTATTCAAGAAATATGGTGTTAATAGATTTTCAAT
>CASDUM010000100.1 GCA_949283985.1 uncultured Mycoplasmataceae bacterium
AAACATAATTTATTGTTGGATTTTTTAATTTTTTATTACCATTACCATCTTTACATCCGTTTACGATTTGATAGTAGTATTTTTCGTTTTTTCAATCCATATAATAAACAAGTTTTTCAATTGTGCAATTAAAAATATTTTTTCTCAACTTGTCTAAAAACTCTCCAACATCAGGTTGATATAAAGATTCATTCAAAAATTCTTGGGGGGGGGTACTATATTTATTTAATTTATCTTTTTCTACCATCTATTCTCCTTAAAACAATCTAATTATAAATCATTATCATTACATGATCATATAAACTATAGACTGTTTTAAAAAATGTAGTAGATCAATATAATTTTTTATGTTTAATCTATGGGGCAACAAATGAAAAATAATATATTTTATAATTCAGAATCTTTTAAAGAGAAATTGGAGGAGTTATCATTTGATAGTAATACAGTAAAAGAAATTTCTTCATTAACTGGATATATGTCTTTTAATGGGTTATTAGAAATAATAAAATATTTTGGAAGTAAAAAAAAATTTAATATTTTTTATTCAAATCTGATTCCATCACCTAAAAATTATTTAAATATTGATAGCTATCTTAAAGACTTTTTAAAAGATATGTATCAATGAATAATTAACTATAAAGAAATAAAAGAATTATCGAATAAAGGTAATATAAAAATACATAAAATTGATGAAAAAGATGGAATCAATTATCATGGTAAAGTTTACAATTTTAAAAAAGACAATGATGAATCATTAACAATGATTGGTTCTTCTAATCTTTCAAAAAATGGTATAGATTTTTTTAAGTCAAACAAAATTAATAATGAAGTAAATATTATTGTAGATGATAATAAAAGCAATAATTTTGAAGCAATTAAAAATAAAATAAAAGACTCTTTTAGTATAAGCGGTGATGATTTTAATTCAATTATAGACAGATATGTTCAAATAAAAAAAGACGATGGATGAAAAGGTTTGTTTAAAAGTATTGTCAGCTATTCTAACACTATTGGAAATGAAATTTCCATAAATAAATTTATTGATGATAGATGATCAAAAATTCTAAATGACTATCAAATAATAACTTTAAAATCAATACTGAAATCAATGAACAATTATGGTGGGTCTATTTTGAATTATGATGTTGGATTAGGAAAAACACTTATAGGTGTAGCTGTAGCAGACTATTATGGACTTTATAAAAATGAAGCACCTTATGTTATTGCTCCTAAAAGGATGGTAACTGATTGAAAATCACAACTTGATTTAGAAGTTAATATTGATGGAAAAAAAATAAAAATTCAAGACTATTTAAAGAATAAAGGCTCTAAAATAGGTTTTTCCAAAGAAAGAGTAAAGTCATACAACGATTTTATGAATGAGAGAAAAAAACCAAAAGTTATTATTATTGATGAAGCACATAATTTTAGAAATTTAAAAACTGAAAAAAGGAATGAACTTATCAAAGAAATATATGATTTAGATGATGACGAATTAAAGAATTTTACTAATAAAAAGGGATTTATAGATTGAAGCAAAATAGTTTCAAATGAAATAAGAATACTTCTTATAACTGCTACTCCTTGTCATAATAGAATCTCTGATGTTAAAAATTTATTAGATATTCTTCCAACATATAATACAGATAATGATGATAAAACAGATATTACTGATATATACGAAAGAAGAATTAAAATATTAAAGGACAATATCAACATTGATAATCTGAAGGAAGACCAAACTAAACTAATAAGATATTTTTTTAATAGAGTTAATAAAGAAAAATGAAGATATAACGAAGAAAGTAATAATAGTAATTTTTATTTTCCAAGAAGAAAAAATATTGGAGATCAAAATAAATTTATATTAGATAAAAACGACAGCATAGTAAAAAAAATTTTATGCAATGAAAACATAGAAATTACAAAAATAAATGAAATTATAAATGAGAGAAATGAAATTAAAGAAACAATTAATCAACTAGCAAAAGAAGGATTTTTAGCAGAGAAAGCTCCTGAACTTAATAAATTTAATTTTTATTTTTCTATTGACTCATCTTTTTATGCTTTTATATGCAG
Organism: uncultured Mycoplasmataceae bacterium; assembly: GCA_949283985.1. Classification (GTDB taxonomy): domain Bacteria; phylum Bacillota_I; class Bacilli_A; order Mycoplasmatales; family Mycoplasmoidaceae; genus CAMREV01. Next base: position 2,080 of record CASDUM010000100.1, read on the forward strand.
TTTGTTTAGAAAAATAAATAGAATGATAAAATCAGGAATGAAATTAAGGATTGATTTAGAAAAATACAATGAAAAACTAGAATTTCTAACTGGTTTAAGAGTTGAAGATGATTATAATCTTAAAAGTGATGATGAATCAAATGAAAATATACTTGAAGACATCATTAATAATTCAAAAATATCAGATAGCGATGAAGAAGTATATTCTAATGCAATGTTGTGTGATGAAAGTGACGAATATGAATTAAAAGAAAAAAATATAAGGGAATTTTCTGATAATTTTATCGAGAGAATAAATTTAAATATTGATGCAGCTACAAAATTATATGATGATCTACTTGAAAAATCTATAAATGGTTTTAAATCTTATAAAAATATTTGTAGTGATGGTAAATCTGATTACAAACTAATATATTTAAAAACATTAATAAATGAACTTGAACTTAAAGATAGAAAAATTATTATTTTTGTAAATAGAAAATCTACAATGAATATGATGTTTGAAAATCTAAAAAATGACTATAATATTCTTTCTATAAATGGTGATAATACTCTTAAATATAGTTTAGATGGTTTAGATGGCGAAATAAAGGATAGCAACGGGTCAATTACAAAATATTTATTTTCTCCAAAATCAAATCCTAAAAAAACTTCAAATGATAAGAATTGAAATTACTTGGATGAAAATAAGGAAAAATTTAATATTTTATTGACAACTAACACTTTTTCTGAAGGACACAATTTACAAGAAGCTACTGTAGTAATAAATTATGATTTAGATTGAAATCCATCAATTATGTTACAAAGAATTGGTAGAGTTGATAGATATAGAGATTATAAAAACACATATGTAGATGAAAAATTTAAAGATGTTTATATATACAATATATACTTATCAGATAACAAAGAAAATTCTTTTATTAATTTACATGAGAGATTATTTGAGAAACTAAAAGTTCATGACATATTCAGATCAGTATCGCTTTGTGAAGTATATAACGATGTAGATAAAAGTTGAAAACATATATCGAGAAACGAAGAAGAAATCAATAAAGATTTAGAATGCAAATCAAAGGACAATGAAGATTATGATGATATTATGCAATTAGTTATAGAAGGTGAAAACTTATCAACTGAAGATTTGTATATTAATAAAATAAAAAAGTGAACGAATAAAACCGAAAAAGATAGTAATTGCTGTGAAAAGCATATATTAATAGACAGAACAACAACTGAACATAAAATATTTATTGTATTTGAAGCAAGAGATAATAGAGGTAATAAGAAGTTAATATATTATTGAAATGGTTGTGAATCAATAAAAACTGATCATATAGAATTTTTATTAAAAAATAGATACTATATGCATAATGAAAATAATTTAATAAATTTAAGTGTTAATGAACTATGCAAAAGCGAATACACTGATTATATTAATGAATATGGTAAATTTATTGAATCAATTGATTTAAATGATGAATTAAACAATAGACTTTATGTAAGAAGAAAGGGATTTACAATTGACAAGATAGTGTCAATTTATATGCTTATTGGAGGAAAAAATAAATGTCTAAAAGAATAAAAGAGTGAAAAGGATTAAGAGAGTTTGAAGAGGAAAGAAAAACAATTATAATTCCTTATTTACAAAGAGAATACAGATGAGAAAAACCGCAAGTATTTGAATTTTTAAATGATTTAAAAAGCATTCATGATGATTATGCTGAAAGTAATAAAGACTATATGCCTACACTAGGAATATTTTATTTAAAATCTAGAGATAGTGAAAATAAAGTTTATCAAATAATTGATGGGCAACAAAGACTAACTACATTATTGATTCTATTACTTTATATGAATAAGGAGCACAAAATTAAAATAAAAGCTGATTCAAAAGAATATGATGACAATTTAAATGATATTTTTGTACATAAAAATTTTAAAAATAAAAGCAAATTAGTAGAAGGCTATAGATTAATAAGTAAATGAATGGAAGAAGAAAAATATGATTCAAAAATGAAAAACGAATTATTTAATTTTATAGAAAATGATTTATATTTTTATGAATTTATATGCCATAGTGATAAAGATGCAGTGGACACATTTATAAGACTAAACTCAAGAGGTATGGTTTTATCATTTGTTGATTTATTAAAATCTCATTTGTTTCAAAGTAGAATGGATTTAAACATTGAAGAAGATTTAATTAAAAAATATATAGATGATACATTGTCATTAATAAAGAGCTCTAATGGAAAAATTAATTATAAATTAATAGAAGGAGCCTACAAATATATAATTAAATCTTACATAAGTTTTGATGTGAAAAAGAACCATAAACTTCAATACAAACAAATAGTTAAATATATAGATAATAATAAAAAAACAATTAAATTATATTTCTTTGATGAGTGAGTAGAATATATAAAAATCTATGCATTACTAGATAATAAGAAAAGCAAGGTCTTATATAAAGATTCAAAAGAATACCATAATTTTAAGCAAATATACAATGCTATAAAATGTATAAATAAAGATGAGTATTTACCAATATTATTAAGAGCATATTTAGAATACGATGTAAAAAGAAACATTTCTTTAAAAGAGTATAATTTAGTGATTTCAAATCTATTAAGAAAATTTTTAGAAATCGAAATAGAAGAATTTAGAAAATTTTTAGATGGAGATAAAAATAAGTTTAATTCAGATGTATTGGAATATAAAAATATTTTTCAATTTGTTCACGTTAATAATAAATTTAATTTAGCAAAAATTTCTAGTAAAGATTTTGAAGAATCTTTTAAATTAAAAAATAAAAATCAACTGTTACATAATTTTGAGAAATTATGAGAAGAGCACGATTTAAAGGAAAGTTATAAAAAGAGATATGAATCAATAAAGGAATTATTTAAATATATTAAATAACATATTTTAACCCTTCAACTTTAGTTGGTGGGTTTTTTATTTACAAAAATATATAATACGTATATTATGAGTTCTATAAAAAATGAAATTGAAATGCTAATCAATAGAAAAATTCATTATGATGAACTAGTTAATTTAATGCCATTTGAACAAAAGGTTTATTGAGCAAAAACTAAAATAAGAGAATTTTTCGAAGAATGCGAGAAACATAATAAACTACAACCTAAGAGTTTAATTAATGAAATAACTGTTTCTTTTAGTGGAGGAAAAGATTCAACTGTTTTATTAGATTTAGTTTCCAAAGTTCATAAAGAAATTAAATCCAAATTTTATATTGTTCCAGCATATGCTATGGAAATTACTTTTCCATCAACTTTAAAATTTATTAAAGACGTTGTTGATGACTATAGAAAAGATAACAAGTATATAAAAGAACCTTTACTTATACATCCAAAAATGCCATGAAATAATATTTTAGAAACAAAAGGATATCCTATTTTTTCTAAGCAAATTTCTGTTTTAATTAATAGAGTTAAAAAATCAAAAACAAAAAATTGTTTAACTCAATGATTCTTTGGAATTAATGAAGATATCACAAGTACGGCCAGATATAAATTATCAAAAGAAAGATTATTTCTTCTTGATGATCATATGATTAATAATTGACCAGAATTAAAAGAAAAAGAATTAGTTGATTACTTTAAAAAATATAATGAACCATACTTTTTCTCTGAAAAATGTTGTGACTATGTAAAGGGCGGATTAAAACATGACAATAGACCATCATTTATAGGTGTTATGGCTGATGAATCTGAAATGAGAAAGAAATCATGAATACAACATGGATGTAATATTTTTAGTAGTAAAAACAAAAAATCAAGACCTTTATCATTATGAAAAGCATCAGATATATGAAGATATATTAAAGAAAACAATTTACCTACTAATCCAGCATATGGTTATGATAAAAATAAACCATTAGAAGAACAAAAATATAATTTTAGTAGATTAGGTTGTACTTCTTGTCCTTTCGGATCTGCAATTGAGGAAAGAAAAATATTATCATTAATTAAAACAAAAAAATATGATGAAAACAATATTGAATTATTGAATAGATTTGAAAAATTACTTAAGCTATACCCTAATTTATATAATTCTCAAATTATATCAACAGGTATGTATAGAGTTTTAATTGATATGAATATAAAAATTAAAAACGATGATAAATACATGAAATTATATAACTTAAGAAGAGAACAAATTAAAAATTGATATAATGATAAAAACTTTAGAGAAAATATTTTAAATGTATTATTTCAAATACAAAAACCATACTCAGATAAACCTTGATATTACGAAATAAATGAAATAAATCAAGCTTTAAATCATTTTAAAATTACTACAAAATTAACTAAAAAAGAATGAGAAGAAAAATGAAAAAAAACTTATGGTAAAAAATTTAATTTAAAATAATATGTATTACATATAAAAATATATCCGCTAACTTACATTAATGTAGTGGATATATTTTATATATAAATTATTATTTTTTAAGAAGCGAATAAACATCGTCAACATTCATTATTTCTTTTTTATCATTATATCTAGGTATTACATGAAGATGATAATGCATAACTTCTTGTCCAGCGATTTCACCTTCATTAGCAATAAAATTAAAACCTTGAGGATTTAAACCAGATTTTTTTAGTAAATTAGCATATTTAACTGCTAAAGAATTTACATTAACATGATTGATATGAGTTGTTCTCGAAAAATAATCACTATGTTCTTTTGGAATAATTAAAGCATGTCCGTTTTCTTTAGGACTGATATCCAAAATACAAATTGCACCTTCATTTTCCAAAATTTTATTTGATTTAATATTGTCTTTAATAATTTCACAAAATAAACATTTTTCCATAATTTTATAGTTTTCCTTTATTATTTAATTAATTATATATTATAGGTTAAAAAAATGGATTTAAAGAAGAGTAATTTAGAAAAAAGTAAAAAAATAGAATTTGGAAATAACTTCTTACTTGGCGGCTCATTATTTTCCGAAAATATTGATGGTAAATGAAATCAATTAAACTCAAAAAGTAATTGAGATTCTATGTTCTCAATTAATAGAAAAAAATTTTACAATAACATTGGCCCAAAATCATTTTCGGGTATGCTTGAAAACACTGATGATTATATCGAACATATTATTAATAGTGGAATCGATAACATAAATATTTCTTTATCATGATCAAATTTATTTCCATCAGAAAATGAAGTTAATATCCAAATTAAAGAATATTACAAGAAATTATTTAGTGAATTAAGTAAACACAAAATTTCTTTCATAATATCTTTTATAAATTTTGATATCCCATTATGATTTATTGAAAAGGAAGGTTTTTTTGACAAGAAAAACATCACATATATCTTATCATTTGTTGATTTTATAATCGAAAATTATGGTGACTATTTTAAACTTGCATATACATTTGATGATCCTTTTAAAATGATTTTAAAATCAGATTTATTAAAAAAAGAAAATCCAGGTAATATTGTTTCTAAACAAGAATATATAGATTTGTTATCAAATTTAATATTATTTAATTCGGAAATTATCAAGCATATCAAAAACAAAAATAGCGATATAAAAATTGGATTAAAACATAACTTTATACCTTTTATATTCACAGGAAACAAGAACATTAATTTTAATCCTGATTCAAAATTATACAAATATAATATTTTTGTTAATTTTGGAATACTTGATTATGCTATTAAAGGTGAATCAAGTGACCTTGATAATTTAGTAGAAAAAACATTAAAATTAAAAGTTAACTTATCTGACGAAGAAAGAGAAACTATTAAAAATAACACTATAAACTTCCTAGGTATAAAATATAAAGGTGTTTGTTTTCTTACAAATAAAGAAAATAAAAATCCTATTGAAATATTTAATGAGTTTTTATACTTTTCTAATCATGATAAAGAAATGGATATAAATTATATTGATGAATTATCAAAAATAATAAAAATAAAATACAAAAATATTCCAAATATTTTTCACACTACTTTTAAATCTGACATAGAAGAAATATACGATAGAGAAAATAAAATAATTGATGATGTTAATAGAATAGAATTCATTTCTAAAACATTATCAATTATACATAAAAATATTAAGAATAATGACTTAAGAACAATTGGATATTTTTATGAAAATATCTTTGAATCATGAGATTACTTTAATGCTTTTAAATACAATAATGGTTTATATGGAATTAATAGTTATGATTCAAAAATATTATTCAAAAGTTCATTGTATTGATACAAAAGATTATGTACTAATAGACACTTTTTTGATTTTTCAATAAAATCTTCTATAAGCAAAGAAGTTTCAATAGAAACAAGAACAAAGTTATTAGATTTTTTTAATTAATTTTATTAATAGTTTTAAAATGTGTTTTACAAACATTTTTTAAGACTATTTTATTTTTTATCTTTTCTAGTATTGGTAATATTTTACTATCAACTGACCCAAGAGGAAGTTTGATATTAATTTCATTGCTAATTTTATCTAATTCATTAATAAATTTATGTCTAGCTAAAATACTTGCGGCTGCAACAGCAATATATTTTGATTCTGCTTTTGTTTCTAGATGGTATTCACAATTTATTGATATATTAGCAATATCTAAATGCTCTTTAAATTTATTATTTGTTGTATATTGATCAATAACTGCTACTTTATTGTTGTACTTTAAATCATTAATTGCATTAGTATGAAGAATTGTTTTTATTACATTTATATTTTTATATTTATCAAATAATTCATTATACTCTTTTGGAGAAATGTATTTTATTGAATGAGGAACAATATCTTTTATATTAATTGCTATTTTAGATATTTCTTTATCATTAAGTAATTTTGAATCTGTAATTTTGAAAGATGATATTTTTTCTTCAATTTCACTATTTATGTAGCAAGCGCAAACGGCTACACCACCAAAAAAATTACCATTACCTGATTCATCACTTCCAACATTATATTTTTTAATATCTAATATTTGATTTTCAAGTTTCACGTTTAATAATTTTAAAATATTTTCATAAGACTTGCCTTGGATAAGTAATGTATTATTTTTATATATTGTGATAGTGTAATTTTTAGTTCTGAAAAAGTATTGAATCGAAGAGTTTGAATTATCATATAAATGAGACTTCATATATTTTAAAATAAGTTTAATTTCATTATCTGTTATTTTTTTAGAAAAAGTATTATTCATTTTTTCCTCTTGTATTATTATAATAATATAAGAGGTTTAGATGTTTAAAAAAAATAAGGATATAGTGAAAATTATAAAAGAAAAAAAATTTAACAAAGAACTAACTACTGGTTATGATGCGCTTGAAGTAGATACATTTTTAGACAATGTTATTAGATATATTATCGTTCTGGAACAAGAAAACGAAAGTTTAAAAAATAGAATCATGGAGAAAGAACAAGAAATTAAGAAAACTAAAAATGACTATGATAGTTTAAAAAGGGCATATGTTCTTTCAAGAAGTGAGCTTAATAAGTTAATTGAAGATGGATATATTAATCAAAAAGTTATTAAAGATATTTCGCTTATGAGAAATGAGATTGAAAATTTAAAATCTGATAAAGGTAAATAATGTCCATTGGAGTAGATATATTAGATAATAGAAGAATTAAATTAAAAAGTAATTTAATAAACAGAATATTATCTGATAAAGAATTAGAAATATTTAATAAATTAAGTAGTAAAAATCAAAAAAAACTTTTTTTTGCAACATTATGATCTTCAAAAGAATCAATTTTCAAACTTGGTATTAATGATTTTTCATACAAATCTTTATCTATCCTTCACAATGGTAATGGTAAACCTTACTGTTTAGAATATCCAAAAATAAACTTATCAATTTCACATGAAAAAAGATATAC
>CASDUM010000101.1 GCA_949283985.1 uncultured Mycoplasmataceae bacterium
AATATTAATATCATGAATAATAGGAGATATATCTGTGCATTTTCAAAAATTAGAATCCATTCTTAATCAAGAAAAGATCTTAAAAATTAAGAAGATATACATTGGAACTTCAAATGAAACTTGACTTGTTAAAACTAACAAGGATAAATATCAATTTAGAATATCATTTAATGATATAAATATAAATCGAGAAAATGAATATAAAATTTTATCTGAAATTTGAAAAGATGAATTAATTTATCATGATGATAAATATTTATTAAGAAAGTGAATTAAAGGCCATCATTTTACAAATATTAATAGATTCAATATTAAAAAAATAAATGATGAAATTATAAATTTTTCTAAATTGAAAATACAATTAGAAACAAAAATGAATTTAAATGAATTTAGTTATTTATTATCAAATGATTTAAAAGAATTGTATTTAAATCTAATAAATTCATTAGATAAGAATAACTTTATTTTATCTCATTCAGATTTAACTAGAAAAAATATACTAAAGAATAAAAATGGAATATTTTTTATAGACTTTGAATGATCTAGAATGTCATATCAATGATTTGACATGACATATTTAATAATTAATAACTTTGAAAAATATAAAAAATGAATGGATATTTATACATCAAAAAAATATTTATTGATATGTGCTATTTATTGTTATTCATGATGTTTATCGATTGATATAAAAAAGACAAAAAAACTTCAAAACAAATATTATAAATGAATTATTAATTTAAAGAGTTTAAATTATGAATAATATTTATTTTATTTTTCATATAATATATAAAATGCTAAGGAGTAATATAAATGAAACAATATAAAAAATTATTAAAACATGTATTAAAGAATGGAGAATTAAGAGATAATCGTACAGATACAAAAACTATATCCTTATTTGGAACACAAACAAGATATATATTAAATAATGGTTTTCCATTATTAACAACTAAAAAAGTTAATTTTGACGCAATTGTTCATGAGTTATTATGATTTATTAAAGGTGATACTAATATAAAGTATTTAGTCGATAACAATGTTAATATTTGAAATGAATGACCTTATGAAAATTATAAAAAATCAAAGAAATTTAAAGGTGAAACACAACAAGAATTTATTGACAAAATTAAATCATCAAAAGAATTTGCTAAAAAACATGGTAATCTTGGACCAGTATATGGAAAGCAATGAAGAGATTTTAATGGAGTCGATCAATTAAAAAATGTTATAAATGAAATTAAAAAAAATCCAAATAGTAGAAGATTAATTGTATCTGCTTGGAACCCATGTGATATTGATAAAATGATGCTTCCGCCTTGTCATAGCTTCTTTCAATTTTATGTAAATGATAATAAATTATCATGTCAACTATATCAAAGAAGTGCAGATTTATTTTTAGGTGTTCCATTTAACATTGCTTCTTATTCGCTATTGGTGTATTTAATTGCAAGAGAATGTGATTTAGAACCGTATGAATTTATTCATACAATTGGAGATTGTCACATATATGAAAACCATATTGAACAAGTTAAAACACAATTAAAAAGAAAAGAGAAAAAACTTCCAACATTATGATTAAATCCTAATGTTAAAAAAGTTTTTGATTTTAAGTTTGAAGACATAAAAATAGAAAACTATGACTATCATCCATTTATTAAAGCAAAGGTAGCAGTATAGTATGCTTAAACTTATAATATGTTTTGATAAGGAAAATGGTATTGGTAAAAATGGCAAGCTAGCATGAAATATTAAATCAGAAATGAACCATTTCAAAGAAACAACAATAGATAAAACCGTTGTTATGGGAAGAAAAACATATGAATCTATTGGTAGATTACTTCCTCAAAGGAAAAATATTATTTTATCTAGAAATGATAAATATGTAGTTGATGGTGCGCTTGTTACTTCTGATTTAGAACTTCCTATAAGATTATCTAAACAAGAAGATGTATATATTATAGGTGGCAAAGAAATTTACGAACACTACATTGATTTTGTTGATGAATTAATTATTAGTCAATTGAAAGAATCATATGGATGTGATACTATTTGAAAACCCAATCTAAATTCTTTTAATTTAATTTCACAAAAAGATAAAGGTGAATTTACTCTTTCTATTTATAGATCTAACAAAGAAAAATTAATCAATGGAAAAATTATTTCAGATGTTCTTTGTAAAAAGTACATTTTAGAAAAAGATGAACTATTAAAAAAATATAAACAAGTACCAAAATTAACAATTATTCAAGTTGGTGATGATTATGGAAGTAATGTTTATATTTCAAGCAAACAAAAACTTGGAAAAAAAATTGGGGTAATAGTTGATGTTAAAAAATTTAAAACCATTTCTCAAGATAAATTAATTGTGGAAATTAAAAAATTAAATAAAGATAAAAGTGTTCATGGAATATTAATTCAACATCCTTTACCTAAAGAAATTGATGAAGAAGTAATATCAAGAGCAATTGAACCTTTAAAGGATGTTGATTGTTTTCATCCAGAGAATTTGGGTTTAATTTTTAGAGGGGATCAATCTAAATATAATTCAATTCCTTGTACTCCATGAGGAGTTGTTGAAATGTTAAAATTTATGAATGTTCAAATTGAAGGTTCTAATGTAGTTATACTAGGTAGAAGTAATATTGTTGGTAAACCTCTATCAATTTTATTATTAAAAGAAAATGCTACAGTCCAAATATGTCATTCAAAAACAAAAAAATTAAAAGCAATAACAAAAAAAGCAGATATATTAATATCTGCAATTGGTATAGCCAATTATATTGATAAATCGTATATAAAAAAAGATGCTATTATAATTGATGTTGGCATCAATAGACAAGATAAAAAAATATGTGGAGATGTTAATTTTAATAGTTGTATAAAAAAAGTTAGATATATATCTCCAGTCCCAAAAGGTGTTGGACCAATGACATTGACAATGTTGTTTGCTAATCTATTAAAACTTTATAGAAAACAAAAAGAAAAATAAGATTTATAAAATCTTATTTTTTTAAACCACTAATTATTCTAATTAG
>CASDUM010000102.1 GCA_949283985.1 uncultured Mycoplasmataceae bacterium
ATCATAAAGATTTATGTATTGTTTCTCCTGATTATGGTGGAGTAAAGAGAGCAAGATCAATTGCTCAATGTCTAAATGTACCACTTGCAATTATTGATAAAAGGAGACCAGCACCTAATAAAGTTGAAGTTTCAAATGTACTAGGTAGTGTTGAAGGAAAAGATTGTATTCTTGTAGACGATATGATTGATACTGGAGGTACAATTTTATCAGCTGCTAAATTATTGAAAGAAAAAAATGTAAAATCGATAAGTATTATGTGTACTCATGCAGTTTTTTCAAACAATGCAATTGATAAATTTAATGAAGCTATCAAAGATGGTGTTCTTTCAAATTTATATATTACTGATTCTATTCCTGAAGCAAATAAATATAAATCTAAAAACATTCATGTGTTTTCATTGGCAAGATTATATGCAGATTTCATTAAGATACAAGATAAACACACTTCTATATCTTCTAATTTGTATAAAAAATATATAGATAAGATTAATGAAAAAAAATAATACAGTTATAATAGTTGAAGGAAAAACAGATACAATTAAAATTAAATCTATTTTTCCTTGAATTGAAACTATTGAAACAAATGGTTTTGATCTTACAAACGAAATTATCAATTTGATAAAAATAGTTAGTAAATATAAAGAAGTAATTTGTTTTTTAGACCCAGATGGACCTGGTAATATTATTAGAGGAAAAATAATTAAAGAAGTACCAAATATTAAACATGCATTTATTGACAAAGGATTAATAAAATCAAAAAAAATTGGTATTGCCGAAGCTGATGATAAAGATATTATTAATTCACTCAAAAATCTAATAACTTTTTCTGAACCAAAAAATTCTATATCATGAGATAAATATATAGATTTAAATTTGAATTCAAAACTAAAAAGAAAACAAATATGCGATAAATTAAAAATACCTTTATTTAATCATAAGCAACTGTTTAATATTTTTAATATGTTGTCATTAGATTATGAAAACATCAAAAAAATGATTGGAGATTAAAATGAATTCATTTTATGTTGTTGCAACACCAATTGGTAATTTAAAAGAAATTTCTGAAAGAGCGAAAGAATCCTTTGAAAAATCAGCAATATTTTTTTGTGAAGATACAAGAGTTACAAAAAAATTACTTGAGATGTTAAAAATTGATTATTCAAATAAAAAATTTATAGTTAATAACTTACTAACAGAAAATAACTTATCTATTAATAAGGAATTAATAGAAAATAATAATTGTTGTTTAGTTAGTGACGCTGGATACCCTTTATTAAGCGATCCAGGATTTGTACTTATAAATAAACTAAAAGATTATAATACCAAGATTGAAGTTGTCAATGGACCATGTGCTATTATTCATGCTTTAATAGTTTCTGGTATACAAATGAATAACTTTTACTTCGCCGGATTTTTAAGTGCAACTTCATCTGAAAAGAGAAATCAGTTATTTAATTTAAGGAAAATTAACACAACTTTAGTTTTATATGAAGGCGTTAATAAAATTATTTCAACTTTAGAATTAATTAATGAAGTTTTTCCAAATAATAACATTGCTGTTTGTAGAGAACTTACAAAATTAAACGAAACTATTTATTTTGGTAAAGCAAAAGATATAAAAGATGAAATAAACTTAAAAGGTGAATTTGTTATTGTTATTGATAATAATATAATTTCTGATGAACTTGATGAAAGTTTAATTATTAATGAAATAAACAAGTTAATTAAAAAGGGAATTGATAAGAAAACTATTTCTAAAATGATTTCTTATAGATATGATTTGAATTCAAATGATATTTACAATCTGATCTTAAAAAAAACGAAAAAATATTAAAAATAAAATAGCTTTAGAAAAGTTTATAACTTGTTTATTAGTCTTGCAACTGAAATCAATGAATTTAGATATGAAGCAAATTCAATATCCACAACATTAAAAAAGATGTTAGAGTTATTAAATCTAGATCAAAGAAACAATTAATTCAAGAATTTATTAAATATCAAAGAACTGTTGAATGTGATTCATGTATAAAAGAATTTTCGAAATTTTGTCAAGAAGCTATAGAAGAATACCTTAACAAAATGATAAATTATTATGAATTAAATCCAGAAAAAAACAAAAAAATTCATAAATACATGTTTTAAAAATAATGAAGTCTTATTCTATGGAGAACTATTTTATTCAATTTTATCTTAAAATTAAAATCTTTATTTGGTTCTACAAGCCAAGAAAATTTTAAAAAAATTGAAGATATAA
>CASDUM010000103.1 GCA_949283985.1 uncultured Mycoplasmataceae bacterium
AAAATAATATAAAAGGTATCTATTTTATTTTTCTACCGTGAAATCATGTTGCTTTTGTTTTATTATGTATCTCTTTTCAATTATCAAGTGTTACGCCTCCACCAACTAAAATTTTTATCTTTGAGTCATATTTTTCTACAATATTTCTTAATGATTTTATATTGTTGATTGCACTATTGTTTCCACCTTTTGTAAGGATTCAACTGAAGCCTAAGTCAATAATAATATTTATTGATTCATCATAATTGTTTACTTGATCAATTACCATGTGAAAAGCATATGATTCATTTTCTTTTAACAAAGAGATTATTTTTTTTACACGATCTTATATCAATTTCTCTATTTTTAACAAATCCAAAAATATAATTCTTTACACCTAAACTTCTATATTTTTTTATCTTGCTTTTTATTTTTATAAAATTTATTAATGATAACTTAAAATTATTAGCTTCTCTTAACATAACTATAGATTCAATTTTATTTTTTAACGCATGTTTAACAACTTCAAATTTTGGAGATAATCCACCTTTGAATAAATCATCACATAATTCTAATCGATCAATTTTCTTGCTAATAAAATAATCAATTTCTTCTATACTATCTATACAACCTTCAAATAAAATATCTTTGTTCATTTTTCATCCATATATGCAATGTATACGTTTTTATTAATTATTATTAATAATAAAATGTTTTATTAAAAAATGAGTTAAAATATTTATGAAAAATATAAAAGGATTAAAAAATGAAAACAATTGTAATTGGTATAAACCATGCTGGCACTTCTTTTATTAGAACTTTACTAGCACAAAATAAAGAAGCTGAGGTTATTGCAATTGATAGAAATGACAACATATCATTTTTAGGATGTGGAATTGCATTAACAGTAGGTGGTGTGGTAAAAGATACAAATGACTTATTTTATTCTAATATAAAAGAATTGACTAAAATGGGTGCTGAAGTATATATGAATACTGAAGTGACTTCGGTTGATAAAAAAAATAAAATAGTTAAAGTTGTTGATCTTAAAACCGGAGAAAAAAGAGAATATAAATATGATAAATTAGTTTATGCAGGTGGTTCATGACCTATTGATTTAAAAGCTAAAAATGGAAATCTTGAAAATGTTGAAATTTGTAAATTATATCAACATGCTTTAAGATTAATTGATAAAGCTAATAATAAAAATATTAAAACTGTTACTATCATTGGTGGTGGTTATATAGGACTTGAATTAGTTGAAGCATTCCATAAAAAAGGTAAAATTGTTAATTTAATTGATCTTGCTCCTGTACCTTTAAGTAACTATTGTGATAAAGAAATATCAAAATATATTAAAGAAGCACTTGAAAATGCTGGAATTAATTTATACATGAATCAACAAGTGGTTGAGTATATTGGTGATAAAAAAGTAGAAGCTGTTAAAACTAATAAATTAACAATTAAAACTGATTTAGTGATTGAATGTGTTGGATTCTTACCAAATACTTCAATTATGAAAGGTTTAAAGAAAACAAAAAATGGCGCATTAATAGTTAATGAATTCTGTCAAACATCAGATAAAAATATTTATGCAATTGGTGACTCATGCGCTATGTATGATGCAGCAAGTAAAAAATATAGAAATATTGCACTTGCAACAAATGCTGTTAAATCAGGAATTGTGGCTGCATCAAATATAAATGGAAATAAAAAAGTTAAGATAGAAAGCATCGTTGGAACAAATGCATTATGTGTTTTTGGATTAAACTTCGCAAGTACAGGATTAACAGAAGAAAATGCAAAAAAATTTGGTATTGATGTAGCTTCATCAACTTTCTTTGATAATGATAGACCTGAATGAATGAATGAATATGGTCTAGTTGGAGTTAAAATAGTTTTTGATAAAAAAACACTAAGATTAGTTGGTGCTCAAATTATTTCATTTAAAGAATATAATCATACAGAATGAATTATGGCATTAGCTTTAGCAATCCAAAAAGGAATGTCAATCCTAGAACTAGCATTTATGGATGTTTATTTCTTACCACATTATAACAAACCATTTAACTTCTTACTTGGTTCTATAATGAATGCCATTGGTTTAAATTATGTTAAAGGAATTAAAAAATAATAGCTAACTAAAGCTATTATTTTTTTTAATATAAAAATCCTGGCATTATTATTAATCCAAATAAGCATCCGATAATCGGACCAAGGATAGGAACGACTGAATATTTTCAATCTTCCTTACATGAACTATCTTTTTTTCCTAATAAAAGATTATATATAATTTTTGGACATAAATCTCTAAATGGATTTAATGCATAGCCTGTGATTCCTCCAACTCCATATCCAATTGAACCAACAGCTAAGGAAATAGTTATTATTTTTAAAATAGATTGGTTTTCATTAAATATAGATTGTGTTGAAAAAATAAAGATAGATAAAATAAGTGTTGCAAAAAGTTCTACAAAAAGATTATGTCAAATCTTACTGATGACAGGAGAGGTATAAAAACATCCTCTAACTAATTTTAAATTATCATTTTGATTTATTAAATTTTTAAAGACTAAATATGCAAAATATGCCCCAAGTAACGCGCCTATAAATTCAGATAATAAATATATAAATCCATTACCTATTGGAATATAACCACTTGATAAGTTAATGCCCTTAATCAATCCACTCAATATAAAAATAGGATTTAAAGCATTTGAAATTATTGATTGTGATGAACTTAGTTGTATATCTTTAATAATTGATGAAAATAAAGCGTGTTGGATGCCTAAAGAAACTAGTAATGCTAATAATAACCCTAGTGAAATTCCTAAAATAATTCATCCGCCACCTTTTTCATTATAAAACTTAGATTTTTGCAAATTGAAATTAGCAATAGATCCGATTAACAAAAAAATAAAAATGAACATTCCTATAAATTCTCCAAAAGCATTTATAAAAACATATTGTTCATTAGATAATTTTGAGATAAAATCTTGATTGTTAATTCCTCATGATATGTAATTATTCATTAATAAAATCCATCATTATTTTATTATATAAATATTTGTCTTCTGCAAAAGGAATATGACCGCATTTTTCAAAAATATAAGTTTTAATATCTTTGTTTTTCTTAGTAAAATTTTTTAAAGTTGTTTTTCAATTAATACAACCATCGCCTTTACCTACAATCAACATTGTTGGAACTTTCAGATTTTTTTCAGCTTTACTCAATTTTGAAAGATTTGAAATAGAAGCCATTTTTCTTTTTAAAATACAAAAATTCTTTTTAAATTCATTTTGATTTCTAATAACAGTTTTAATTTCATGTTCAGGAATTTTGTCTTTATTATTTTCATAATCATACATTATGATGTCATAAAATTTTTCAATTTGTTTAGCATTTTTAGGGTTGAATTTAAATAAAAAATTAAATGGATTTGTTGTACCTTTTGAGTTCATTGGAGTAACTATAATCATTTTTTTAATTAAATCGGGAATCATTTGTGAAACCATTACAGCAATTCCACCACCCATCGAATGTCCAATAAGAATTATGTTACTTAGTTTTAATTTTTTAATTAATTCAGCTGTTTCTAATGCATATGAATATGGATTTAATTGTTTTTTATTATTTAAAGGTGTAATTCCGTGCCCTGCATGTTCAATAGCATAATAATCATAGTCATCTAAAGCATCTGAAAAATTATTATGATATTCTGAATTAACAGCATATCCATGAATAAAAAATATTATTCCTTTTGATTTATTCTTTGATTTTTTAAATTGGTAATATGGATAACTATTATTCATTAATTCGTATTTCATTTTTTCTCCTACTCTTTTAATTATATAGCAAATTAGGTAAATAAAAAATGTCTAGGTATAAATTTATGAAAAATCATATTCTGATTAAAGTTATAATCTAGAATAAAAATCCTCAACTAGTGTTATTCACTAATAGAGGATAAATTTAGTTCATTTTCTTATTCTTCTTTTTTGTCATCTTCAAGTTTTACTATTGTTTGAACTTTCGGACATGATACAGAATCAGCTATAAGATATGTAACAGGAATAAAGATACCACCTAATGTATTACCAATTGTAGTGGGTATTAAATTATTATAAAATATTTGTCCAATTTGTTCGCCTGATCATGGATGTCCCTCATAACAAGATAGGAATCCACCTTCAGAAATCACAAAGAAATTAGCAACAACGTGTTGAGATCCAGATAAAGCAAATAGGAAAATAACAATATATACAATGAAAACACCTATTCCTTTTTGTTTTATAGAGTTATATGCAAAAATAGATCCAGCAACTAAAATATTACAAATTATTCCAGATAACATTGAACTATATCACTTAATATCAACTTTATGATCGAAAGCAAACTTTGCAATTTCTATTTCATAACCATGAAATAGATTAGCACCAAAAGCAATTGCTGACATCGCTACTGAACCAATTGCATTAAATATTCATGTTATTGTTAAGTCTATTAAAAATAACTTTCACTTGATTTTCTTTTGTAATGTTCCAATAAATATTAATGCATTAGATGTAAATAAATTACCACCTAAAAATGTACACAATAAAATACCAACAGGAAAAATTGATGCTGCTAAATATTTAAAAATTGGAGTAAGATTTGGCTCGGTTGATGATGCATTTCCTGCAAAATAAACAAGCAAATATCCTATGTATCCAAGACCTATAAACATTCCGCCCATAAAACCAAAAATCATTTTTTTTCAAATTGGATAATTAACTTTTGAAACAGCAAATTTTGTTTGCTCATTTAATTTTTCAATATCAAAAATTTTCATTTTTACCTATACAACAAAATATATTATATTAAAAAAACAATAAAAAAGATGAATTTTATATTAACTCAAATTCATCTTTAAAATCACCTTCAATTTCTGTTTTTATAACATTGTAAATTTCGTCAGATATTTCAAATATAAGTGGTTTATTCATATTTC
>CASDUM010000104.1 GCA_949283985.1 uncultured Mycoplasmataceae bacterium
ATTAAAAAAAATATAGGCATATTAGCCTATACAAGTCTTTTGTATCATTCAACAACATATGTTTCGTTGATATCTTGAGGTAATTCTTCTCTTTCAGGGTATCTTATATATGTACCTTTTTTATTTTTTAAATCAACATTAACAAAATTGAATTTTGCATTAGATTCACCTTGTTTAACAATTTCAGAATCTTTGATTTTGTTAGATAAAGAAATTTCATTATTCAAACTTACTAAGTAAGAAGGAATGTTAACTTTTTTTCCATTTACAAGAACATGACCATGATTTACTAATTGTCTTGCTGATCTTCTAGTGGGAGCAAACCCCATTCTAAATACTAAATTATCTAATCTACTTTCAAGTACAATAAATAAATTCATTGTTAATGGACCACTCATACCTTGAGCAATTTTAAATAATCTTCTAAATTGTCTATCATTTAATCCATATAAGAACATCATTTTTTGTTTTTCTTGTAATTGTTCTGCATAACCAGATAATTTTCTTGGTCTATTACCATGTTGACCAGGAGCATATCTTCTTTGTTTTCCTTTAATGAATTCTTTGTCATTTTCTAATAATGAAAATCCTAGTCTTCTTGATTTTCTATTAATACTACCTGTGTATCTTGACATATTTTTTCCTTTCTATTAATATAAAATTATTTTGTGTATACGATATTTAATTCTGTTTAAGTTATTCCATATTTCCAAATTTTCGGCTATTCAGCATGCTTACTTATTATTTTATTATGAACTAATTATTAAACATATTAAAACGCTGACATATACAATAAAAATTATACCACTATTTCTTCAAGTTATCACTTATTTTTATATATTCATTGTAAATATTACTATTAAGAATTTTTCCTATTTCAACTTCTTTTTTTATACAACAATTATTTTCATTTTTATGTAAACAGTTTGAAAATTTACAATTATCATATAGTTTATCAAAGTTAAAAAATATTTTTGCTAATTCATAATTTGAAAGGTTGATATCAATTGTTGAAAATCCAGGAGTATCAACAATATATCCATCATTGAATTCATATAATGTTGTAGAAGTTGTTGTATGTTTTCCTCTATTTAATGTTTTTGATATTTCATTTGTTTTAATATTTAATCCGGGTATTATTTTGTTTAACAGAGTTGATTTTCCAACTCCAGATTGACCAACAAAACAACTTAACTTTTTTGAAAATAATTGTTTCATATTTTCAACATCATTACTATCATTAGCATTTATTATTTTCAATAAATACTGATTTTTAATTTTGTTTAATATTTTTTCATAGTTTTTACAAATATCTGTTTTAGTAATTACAAAGTAAATATTATTAATATTTTGCATTTTAAAAAAAGTATGATATTTAAACATTTGCGAAATATTATATTCAGGTTCTACTATTGATTGCACAATAAATAAATTATCAATATTAGAAATTTTTGGTTTTATAGTATTATTTTTTCTTTCTAAAATTTTATTAATTAAAATTGTAGATCCATCATTTGAATATTCAACAATATCACCTGCATAGATGAAAGTTTTGTCTTTAATGTTTCCTTTTAATTTTGCAATATACTCTTCTTTTGATTTTAAATCTTTTATAAAAAAATTACCTGTATTAACTGAAATTACAATAGCTTTTAGCATTTAAAAACCACCTGAAAATTTTATTGAAATTAATATCACCATAATAATAAACATTAATACTGCTAATGTAATTGTCCCATATAAAAATATTTTAGATAAAACTATTTTTCTAACATTTTGTTTTTTATTTTTTTGGATATCTAAAAATTGCAATTTTCTCTTTTCAACTGGAACTAATAATTCTTCATCATTTAATTTACCTTTTAGCACAAGAATACACTTTTCTAAATCATTAATTATTTCATCAATGTTGTTATATCTAAATTTATTTGTTCTTTCACTAGATGCGACCATTCTTATTATCATATTTTCAACACAATTTGGAATATTAGGATTTATTCTTTTTAAAGGCGGAATATCATACTTTAAAGGTATTTTTATAGATGCTGGATCATCTTCATCTTCATATTCATATGGTTTTCTACCAGTAAGCATTTCATAAAAAATAATTCCAAGTGAATAAAAGTCAAATTGTTTTGTAATTAATGAACCAAAACTATCAGATTTTTTACCTCTAAATTTAAGGATGTCTGGAGATAAATAAGGAATTGTTCCATAAAATGATTCTTCATTAGTAAGGATTTCATAATCATTCCTAATAGTAGATTTTTCAATAACTGATGATATTCCAAAATCAATTAATCTTATTTTTGTTAAATCTTTAGATAATAAAATATTATCTGGCTTCAAGTCTCTGTGAATAATAATTTTATTATTTTCATGTAATTGTTTAACAGCTATTAACACTTCTTTAAAAATACCAATTGCTTCAAGAGGTGATAATCACCCATTATCCAATATATATCTAGATAATGTATAACCATTGATGTATTCCATTGCAATTATTATTGTTTCTTCATCAAATTTTAAAAAATCATATAGTTTAATAATATTTTTTTTTGTTGAAAGTCTTCCTGTTGTTGTACCCTCATCTAAAATTTTTTCTCATTGATCGTCTGAGGTGTCCTTACCTCTTTTTATAAGTTTTATTGCTGCATATCTAAATTTATTATCAATATATGTATCTTTATTATAATTAATATTTTCTGCAAGGTATATATCTGAATCCATACCACCTTGTGTAAGTTTTCTTTTAATTTTATATTTTCCTAAAACTTTTGTTCCTGGAGATAAATTAACCATTTTAAACCTTATACAACCTTATATAAATTATATAAAATATGTTATTTATTTGCTAAAAATTAACCAAAACTTGTATAATTTAAGAAATATTAAAAAGGAAAATAACTATGTCTGTAAAAGAAACAACATATAAAAAAATAGGTTTTTTTACTGCATTATCAATGTTAATTGGTTCAGTTATTGGTGCAGGTATATTTTTAAAAAATGGAAATATATTTAAAACCAATGATGGCAATGCAATTGGTGTTTTACTTGCATGAATAATTGGTTCAATAATTGCTATTACAACAGCTTATTCATTTGCTGAAGTTGGTTCAACAATTCGTTCAAGATCTGGGATAGCTGGTTGAGCTTCAAAAATGGTTGGAGTAAAATTTGGTAAGTTTGTAAAAATTGCTTTTCCTTTATTTTATATTTCTATATTAGAAGTTGTTCTTTCTGTCTTTTTATCTGAATCTATATTTTATATTTTTGATACTAAAAGTGAAGTTCATTTTGGTTACATAGCATTATTATCAATTTTTATATTTTTCTTTTTTATAATTTTTAATGGTATCTCACTAAAATGATCTGGTATATTTTCAAGTTTAACTACATTATTAAAGTTTATTCCTATATTAGCAATAATTATCGCAGGGATTGTATATGCATCTGTTAATAACACTTCTGGTATGTTCGATGTTAATAGTCAACCATCAACATCACTATCATCTCCATCGTTTACATTAATAATTTCATCATTACCTTCTGTTTTATTTGCTTTTGATTCTTTTTCAAATATTGGAAATATGGCATTAGACATAAAAAAACCAGAAAAAAATGTTTCTTTAGTAATAATTGTAGGCATGATTACTTGTTCAGTATTATATCTACTTACAACAATAAGTCAATTATTAATTTCAAATGGTAATGGATTAAATTTTTTTAGTAATTCTTTTTTTGGTAATCCTAATGTAATATCAGCTTTAACAACTACTTTAAGAATATTTATAATGATTTCAATTCTTGGTGGTGTTAATTCATTTTCAGCATCAATTATTAGATCTTTTCAATCAATTGTTGAAGAAAAAATATTTTTTGGTTATTCATGAATAGAAAATAATTCTGGAAGAATACCTTTTGTTAACCACGATATTAAATCAGGATTTTTATTAACAATAATTGTTGGTTTCATTTGATGAACAATAATTATAATTCCATCAATTGTCGTTGGAAAAAATGGTACAGATGTATTTGTTGATGGTATAAGTAATTTTCCAACAGTTTTCTTTTTCTTAATATATGGTATTTTAGTTTTCTTTGGATTTATTAATAGATTCACTAAAAAAGTAGAGGTTCAAAAATATAAGCTATTTATTGTTTTTGCACCAATATCTTTTATTGGAATTTTATTAGTATTTTGTTATGTTTTTTTTTATGAAAATTTAGTTCATCCGTTTATAGAGGATTATAGTATAAATTGAGGATTATTTTATAGTAAAGGTTTTGAAGTAAAACCTTGAATGTCAACAATATGATTTTTTATATCATTAGGATTATTTTTACTTCTTCCTCCGTTGAATTATTTATTAAAAAATATGATTAATAAAAGGAAGGGATTAAATGAAAATAATAGTTTATAGTATAAAATATAACTCATTAACTATGACTAAAATAAATAGTTATTATGAAGCAGCAAT